>CAMOXA010000098.1 GCA_946628745.1 uncultured Verrucomicrobiota bacterium
CCTTCGCCGCGAGGGTTCGCGAAAGAATGGTCACTGGGTATTTGGAGATTGATGCAATGGATGAGTGGGGAGGGGCCCTTAGCGCACAAGACAATCCACTTTGCAGAGATGAATCAAAAAACGGTAAACTCCAGCATGTCGCGATTTGCGATGTTCCCCGATTTTTGGTATAATATCCGGCGCTTTCATGCGTGAAGGCGAATTCCAAGATAAACTCTAAACGGAAGAACAAAACAAAAATGAACTACAAGTACAACTGCCTCAATCCGATAGCGGACTGCGGACTCGGGAATCTGCCCGACAACTACACCAGAACCGAGAACTTCGCGGACGCGGACGCCGTGTTCGTCAGAAGCGCCAAAATGGACGAGCTCGTCCCCGGCGCCAGGCTCCTCGCGGTCGCCCGTGCGGGCGCAGGCGTCAACAACATTCCCCACGCGGAATACGCCAAGAAGGGAATCGTCGTTTTCAACACGCCCGGCGCGAACGCAAACGGCGTCAAGGAACTTGTGATCGCGGCGATGCTTCTGGCGAGCCGCGACATTGTCGGCGGCATCGAATGGGTTAAAGAGAACGCCGCCGATCCCGCCGTGGGCAAGGCCGCCGAAAAGGCGAAGAAGGCTTTCGCAGGCACCGAGATACAAGGCAAGAAACTCGGCGTAATCGGACTCGGCGCAATCGGCCAGAAGGTGGCCAACGCCGCTGTCGAACTCGGAATGGAGGTGTTTGGCTACGACCCGTACCTTTCAGTGGACGCCGCCTGGCAGCTCGACCACGCCGTCAAACATTGCAAGAATGTCGAATCCATCTACCGCGCGTGCGACTTCATAACGATTCACGTGCCGGCGCTGGAGACGACGAAAGGGATGATAAACGCCGACGCGATCGCGATGATGAAGCGCGGCGTTATCGTGATCAACGCCGCGCGCGACGCCCTTGTCAACGAGAAGGACATGCTCGCGGCGCTCGAAACCGGCAAAGTGCGCCGCTATGTCTCGGACTTCCCGAACCCGACGACCGCAGGACAGAAGGGGTGCATCGTCATACCGCACCTTGGCGCGTCCACAGAGGAAGCCGAGGACAATTGCGCGGTCATGGCGGTCAAGGAAATGCGCGACTATCTGGAGAACGGCAATATCGTCAACTCCGTAAACTACCCGGCGTGCACGCTCGGCATTCCGACCAAGGCGGGACGCGTGGCGATATGCCACAAGAACGTGGCGAACATGATCGGTCAGTTTACGTCCATTCTCGGCAAGGCCGGTGTCAACATCGACGCAATCGCCAACAAGAGCCGCGGCGATTTCGCCTACACGCTGATAGACACCGACAGCGCGGTGCCGGCCGAGGTCGTCGCGGCGCTCGAGGCCAGCGACGCCGTGATACGGGTTCGCGTCATCAAGTAGCCCGGGAGAGACGGCTCATGGGATACGCGAAGAGAAGGACCGCCCCGTCCGCCAAGAAGGCCAAGCCTTCGTCGATTTGGAAAATGCAGATCGGCGGCGAAAAAAACAGGACGACGATGAAACGCGTCGAGGTCCTGCTCTTCACGTCGGAGCTTGCCGACCTGATCGAAGCGGGCATGACTCTCGGGCAGGCGCTCCAGGCGCTTGCCAACCAGGGCGAGGAGGGCAGCGGACAAAAGTACGTCTGCCAGGATCTTTGCGACAGAATCGTGCGTGGCGAAACTTTTTCGGACGCCTGCGCCCACCACCCGAAGACGTTCGAGCCGCTCTACTCCAACATGGTCAGGGCGGCCGAGGCGTCCGGCGCCGTCGTGGAAGTCCTTCGCCGCCTCGCAGACCATTACGAGCGCTACGACAACATGCGCGGCAAAATCAAGAGCGCGATGAGCTATCCGGTAATCGTGCTCGTGTTCGGCGTAGTGGCGGTCATCGCCGCGCTCGTCTGGATCATCCCGAAGTTCGAGAAGGTCTTCTCGTCGATGGGCGCGACGCTGCCGCTGCCAACCAGAATACTGATAGGCATGTCCGACGCGCTCGTGCACTACGGCTGGCTGATGGCCATCGCCGCCGTCGCCCTGGCGGTGTGGTTTCGCCGGTGGAAGAATTCCCCGGGCGGCAGGGCGCGCATCGACGGGTGGAAGCTGCGCGCGCCGCTTATCAAAGGCATTGTCGCCGCCGGCGCGTATTCGGCGCTCGCGTACACGCTAAAGACGCTGCTCGTCAACGGAGTCAACGTCCTTCAGGCGCTGAAGATCGCCGAGGATACCTGTGGCAACGCAGTCATAGCGAAGGCGCTCAACACGGCGCGCCAGCGCGTCACCGACGGTACGTCCATATCAGGGCCGCTGGCGTCTTCCGGCGTGTTCCCGCGCATGATGACCGACATGCTCGCCGTCGGGGAGCAGGCGGGCGACATGGCCGCTTCTCTCGAGCATATCGGCAAGCGCTACCAGAAGGACATGGACCGCAACATCGCCGCGTTCACCAATGCTCTCGAGCCTATTCTGATAGTGCTTATCGCGATTGTCATCGGTTTCATCGCCGTTTCGATTCTCATGGCGGTGTTCAAGGTCTCTTCGACGCTGGGATGAGCGAAAGATCTCCAGAGGAAATCGGCCGCAGAATGAACGGCCTGGGGCTTTGGAACGCGCTCCTGCCGTTCAACTGGGCGGTCAAGCCCAAGGGTGTCGCCTTCCCGTATTTCTGCACGGTCGTGAAGGATGCCGGCAACCCGGTGAAAGTTCGCTTTCTGATGATAGAAGGCTGGCAGACGTTCCACGAGTACATCCGAACCCGCATAGACATAAACTACGGCTTCTACTCGTCGCCGATCGAGCTGCCGCATTTCGAACTCGTCGTGGACGCCGGAGACGGGGTGCATCTCTTTCGCCACGGCGCCGGGTACGTCCCCCGCGAGCTGAACGAAGCAGAGCGTCCGCTTGTGGCGAGAATCCTCTGGGAGGCTTTCGGCGTGATGATGCGAATCGAAACAGACAACGACCTTCCGCTGCGGTTCGCGGGGGAGCGGTCCATGTTCGCAAGAGTGGAGGCTGAAGCCGGCGAGTGGAGCGACAGGCCGCTTTCCATACCAAATCCGCAGCCGCATGTCGAGAAGGTGTCGTATCCGAAGTCGCTGATCTCCAAGGCCAAGGACCTTCCGCTCGCCGGCGATTTCATCGTGGAGCTGGACTTTCGCCTTCTGCCGAATATCGTCACCTGCGAGCCGCGCGCGCGTTGCGCATACCAGCTTGCCGCGATCGACGCGAAGACCGGCGAGCGCGTCATATGGGATCGCGTATCCGTCGTGCCCGACGGCGGGCTCAGGGCGCTTTGGGAGGGCATGCCGCCGCGGGTGCTGTTGCGGCTTGTCGAGCGCGGCAGGATACCGGGCGAGATAAAGGTGACGTCCGGCAGGGTTTTCAGGCTGTTGCGCTCGCTGTGCATGGAACTGCCGTTCAAACTTTCTTTGCACGATTCGCTTTCGGCCCTTGAAACGGCGCTGAAACAATGATATAATATACGCCCAAAGCCAGGGTAGCACAATGGTAGTGCATCTCACTTGTAATGAGACGGTTGCGGGTTCGACTCCTGTTCCTGGCTCCATTTCTTTTTTGCAGAGAAAGGATGCCCGATGATAGAAACGATTTCGACGGATGCCGCGCCCAAGGCGCTCGGCCCCTACAGCCAGGCGCTCAAAGCCGGCGGTTTTGTCTTTTGCTCCGGCCAGATACCGATCAATCCCGAGACGAATGCCATTGAAGCCGTCACGATTGAGGACCAGACCCGCCAGGCGATTTCAAATCTGCGCAACGTTTTGGAGAAGGCGGGGGCGTCTCTCGCCGATGTTGTCAAGACGACGGTCTTCATAAAGGACATGAACGACTTTGCCGCGCTCAACGCAGTGTATGCGGAGATGTTCGGCGACGCGAAGCCCGCGCGCAGCTGCGTGGAGGTCGCGCGCCTGCCGAAGGACGTTAAAGTCGAAATCGAATGCATCGCCGCGGTCTGACCGCATTTCGCTAGACGAGCTCTGCGAGAATCGAGTCGCAGACTTCGGCGCCCCGCTCCGTAAGACGGTATGCGGGGCGTCTGCCGTTCAGGCGCGGCGGCGTCAGCAAGCCTTCGGCGGCGAATCTGCCGAGGATGGGCTCCCATTCCGGGCGGCCCGAGGCGTCGAGTCCGTCCCTCGTGCGCAGGCTGAAGATTCTGCGCTCCAGTTCGTCTTGTTCCGGCGAGACTTCTTCGCACTCCGGCGGCAGAGGGTGCGCTCCCGGCGGTTCGACGCCCGGCCCCCACCAATTGCGCGTGCGCAGGCGGCCGATCCTGCCGTGAGCGCCTTCGCCAAGGCCGATGTAATCCTCTCCGCGCCATGTCGCGAGGTTGTGCCGGCATTCGAAGCCGGGCGCGGCGTAATTGGATATCTCGTACCTTTCCAGCCCGAGCGATTTGAGAAACCGCGATATCGCGGCGAGCCTGTCCATGACCTCATCGTCGGCGGGAAGGCCGTACTCTTTCGCGGTGCCATTGCGCAGGCGCCGTCCCAGCAGAGAATCGTCTTCCAGTATCAGCGAGTAGACCGAGCAGTGCCTGAGCCCCCATGTTCCAAGGCGCGCCCACAGACGCGAGAAGCCGTCGTCCCAGGAACGTCCGCCCGCTTTAGGCGGGGGATAGCCCGTTATGAGATCGATACCGGCGTTGTCGAAACATGTTTTGACCAGGCGGAACGCTCTTTCGGCCTCTGCGACCGTACAGCCGCGCCGCATGTCGGCAAGCGTCGCGTCGTCAAGCGCCTGCACGCCCATGGAAATGCGGTTGACACCGCCCGCCTTGAGCGACTTCAGCGCATCGGGCGTGGCGTCGAGAGGGTGCAGCTCAACCGTGAACTCGCACTGCGGCCCGGGTTCGAGCGCGTCGAATAGCGGCCGCAGGTCGCACAAAGCAGGCGTCCCGCCGCCAAAATACACAGTAGAGAACGGGCCGTGCGCGGGCAGCGAGCCGAGCGCCTTCACAAGCCGTTGCACATACTCTGCGCGCGCGGCGGGCGATGTCCCGGCGCGCGAGTGGAGCGCGCAGTACGTGCACTTGCCTCTGCAAAAGGGAAAGTGCACGTACAAGTTCTTTACTTCTTCGAGGCCCATTGCCTGAGCGCAGACACTTTGCCGGTCTTCTCCCAGGGGAATTTGCCGCGCCCGAAGTGTCCGTATGCCGCGGTGTCTTCGTACTTCCAGCCTTTAGGCTCGAGGAGCCCGAGCTCCTTGATCAAAGCGTACGGACGGAAGTCGAATATTCTGCCGGACGAGAGCATCTTTTCCAGGCGGTCGTCGTCCACGCCGTGCGCAGTGCCGAACGTCTTGACGCAGAAGCTGACCGGTCTGTCCACGCCGATTGCATACGCGACCTGTATCTGGCACCGGTCGGCGAGGCCTGCCGCGACGATGTTCTTCGCCGCGTATCGTGCATAGTACGCCGCGGAGCGGTCGACCTTCGAAGGATCCTTGCCGCTGAACGCGCCGCCGCCGTGCGCGGCCATGCCGCCGTAAGTGTCCACTATGATCTTGCGTCCGGTCAGCCCGGAATCTCCGCACGGCCCGCCGATGACAAACTTGCCTGTCGGGTTGACGAGGAATCTGGTATTCCCGGTCAGGAGGCCGGTTTTCGCGAGAAGCTCCTGCGCGAGGCGCTTGATTTCGGCATAGTGGCCGGCGGTGGCGCCTTCTTCGGTCGTCTGGTGCGAGACAACTACGGTGTCGATTCGAACGGGCATGCCGTTTTCATACACCACCGAGAGCTGGCTCTTGGCGTCCGGTCTGAGCCACGAGTAGGCCGGATCGGTCTTTCGCAGTCTGGCGAACATCTTCACCAGTTCGTGGGCGTAGACAATCGGCGCGGGCATCAAGGATTTCGTCTCGTTCGTCGCGTAGCCGAACATCATGCCCTGATCGCCGGCGCCCTGGAGTTCTTTCCTGCCGCGCGACACGCCCCGGTTGATGTCCGGCGACTGCCCGTGCAAGAAGTCGAGATGGCGGAATGTGGCCGCGGCGAATTTCTCCGACGGCACGGTATAGCCGATTTTCTTGACGACGCGCCGCGCTATCTTTTCGACATCGATTTTTTTGAAGTCTTTGCATGTTATCTCGCCCACGTTCATGACGACGTCCGGGCCGACCGCCGTCTCGCAAGCGACATGTGCGCCGGGGTCTCTGGCGAGGCATGCGTCCAAGATTGCATCGGATATCTGATCCGCCACTTTGTCGGGG
>CAMOXA010000099.1 GCA_946628745.1 uncultured Verrucomicrobiota bacterium
AATCTTGCCTGTGTATGTGGCTTTGGCGCTAAATGTCTGGCCGTTGGATTTTTGCGTCGCAAGGACAAGCGTTCCCGTGTTGCCCTTGTTGATTGAAGTGTTCGCGCCGGAAAGATTGCACGCTCTGGCAACCGTAAGCGTTCCGGCGCCGTTTGCCACTATTGATTCCGGCGAAACGACCGCATTGACCGTAATGGTTTGATTGCCGTCGGTGTTCAAAAGCACCTTGTTGCCGTTTTCAAACTTTGCGCCCTCGACCCAATCCTTGTTGTCGAAGTTCCACAGCGGCTGATTGGCGGAGAGAGTCCTGTCCGGCTCGTAGTTGTCGATGTCGACTTCTCCAGCCTCCTCCTGCCGGGTGTTGACGCCGTAGAGATATGCCGGTTCGGAATAGAGAGCGGAATTGCCGTTCTTGCCGACTGCGATCACGCGGAAGTCGTAGTATGTGCCCTGGGTCAGATTGCCTACGGTGTAGCTCGTGGCGTTTGGCCCCGCTATGCCTTTCTGGACCCACGCCCCGTTTTCCAGCATCTCGACCGAGAAGCCGATTTCACCGTACGTGTAGTCTCGCCATGCGAGCGTCACGCGGTGCGTTGTGGTGGCGGACGCCCTGAGCGTGATCGGCGCGCGCAGGAACGGCTGGCTGTCGTCGGCGGTTATGGAGTTGATGTAGTTCTCGATGTTCAACCGTCCGTTCGACGCCTTCGCGAGCGCGTCGGAATAGTTGTTCTTGTTCAAGCCGTGCGCATCTTCCCACTCGTCCGGGATGCCGTCGTTGTCCGTGTCGGTGCGTTTCGTTCCCGCCCACCAGTCCCATGTGTCGGGCGCGCCGATCGCGAGCGCATCCTCGTATGTGATGAGGCCGCCCGATCTGCCGATGGATTTCACATCGTCGATCATGTAGCAGTCGCTCTGGTCGCGGTACGGCAGCGACGCGCCGACTTTGCGCAGGTTGTTCTCGAGAAGCGTGTTGCCTGCGTAGAGCGGGAGGGACGGGAGCGTGCCGATCTTGGCTTCGATGACAGACTTCTCGACCCGGTGTCCGCCGCCGTTGTGCGAGACGGTCGCGCCGTCGAGGACGCCGTTGCGGTTCTTGTCCTGCCAGTTGTCGTTGCCGTAGAAGTGGAATTCGCTGTTGCCGCCGCCGAGCGCGTTCGAGTCTCCGCTCACGGGTCCGTTGATGAAAAGGCTGCTTTCTATCGTGCAGTAGCTGGAGCCGGACGAGTCGCCGCCCATTATGTAGCAGCCGTTCTTCCAGTTGTAGACGATGTTGTTGGCGTACTGGTTGATGCCTTTAACCTTGTTGTTGCGCGTGGAGTTGTCGACATATAGGTTGCGGAAGAGCGTCACGTAGTCCGCCTGCATTAGTCCGCCCGCCGAGTGCGTCATCAGGCCCTGGCCGAATATGCAGTTCTGCAGCGTGATGTTGTGAGGGTACGTGCCTTTGCCGTCGGGATTTATCGAGAACGTTTCGTCAAGCCCCCACGAGAACGAGCAGTGGTCGAAGATCATGTTCGCGCCGTTCGCGATGCCCGCGCAGTCCTTGCCGGACGTGCCGATATGGCCCATGCGCCAGCGGAGGTAGCGGCAGATGATGTTGCTCGCGCCCGAGAAGGAACAGCCGTTGCCGTACACGGTGACGCCTTCGCCCGGCGCAGTCTGGCCGGCGACGTAGAGGTTTGAAGAGAAGGTGATGCGCGAGGAGATCTTTATGACGCCCGAGACGTCGAAGACGATTATCCGGTTCGGCTTCGAGACCGCGTCGCGCAAAGATCCCGCGCCGGAATCCTTGAGGTTCGTGACATGGTAGATGGACGGTGAATTCGACGCGCGCGCGCCGACTGCGAAGCGGCCCCACCCGAAAGCTCCCGGAAAGGCCGTCCCCGCCTCGTCCGTGTAATTGTCTTCGTTCGCATCGTCCGTCGTGTTCTCGCCGTATTCGCCGTAGTCGATGTCGTCGGCCACCGTGCCGAAGCGGTAGCGCCCGTCCGGCAGTTGCGTGTATTGGAGCGGTTCGCCGTCGAACACGAAGTTGACGGTCCCGTCGCAGTAGATGTAGGAGTAGGTTTTCGAGTTGGGGTCGAGCCAATTGGCGGGAATCCTGACCGTCACCGTCTTTCCGGCAGCGCCTGTTATCTCAAGTTTTTCGGTGGATATGGACGCGACATACGTAGCTCCGTCGACGCCCGGTATCGACAGCTTTCCGCCGCGCTGGGTGAAGAGGTTGTTTGCGGTTCTTAGCGTCCCGTTTTTGACCGTGCCAGAGCCGCTGAACGATTGGACTGTTGCGTCGAGCCCGCCCAGGTCCAGCGTGCCGCCGGACATCGAGACGGGCACGTTCGGTATCGACCTGCCCATCGCGGTTATGTTCCACTTGTTGGCGAGGTATGTCTCTATCTGCTTCCTCTGCGCTTGCGACGGATTGTAGTTGAAGCCCATGAGCTCGCCGATTGCGACGCTGCCGCACCAGCCGCCGATATTCAGCGAGGTCATTGTGGAAACACGGTTGAAGCCAAGAACCGCAAGCGTGACATCATAATCATGATACGCCAAATCTGCATATACGCCGTTCTGCCAGAATCCATCATCGATGGATGTGGACGAACCGCGCATCTTGGTCCAGCGGTCCCACCAGGAATCGCTGGATCGTCTTCCTATGTACTGGTTGTTCTGTCCGTTGTATTGCAGGATTGCCGCACCTGTGTTGTTGTGCTCGACAACATGGATTGCGCCAAGCAAAGCCTGCGTGTGGTAGATCTTCCACGCGCTGCCGTCGTTGTCCCACGAGCTCGTCAGCGAGCCGTGCCATGTAACCACGGAGGGCTTCCCGCCGAAGTAGTCGTAGGAGACCGTCATCGGGGAATCGGCGTTCGCAAAGGAGCCGTTGCCTGTCTGCGACACCCAGTTGACGACCTTGCCGTCAGATAGAGTGAGCGAGTCCGCCGCCGAGGCGTCGACGCGCCACAGCTGCGGTATGCCGTCGAGAGACGAGACGACGTAAAGTATACCGTTTCGTCCGATTGTGAGTTTGCCCGAGAAGTCGCTTAGACCGTAAAGGCTGGTTTCGCCGGTGACGGTAAGACCGCCCGCGCCGGCGATCTTGCCGTAGAACGCGCCGCGTCCGGCCGTGACGCCGCCGGTTGTCGAGATTGTCGCGATGCCGCTCAGAGTCGCGGCGTTTATCGAGGCGGCGTTGAAGTTTATGTTGTGGGTTTCGCCCGCCGCGCCGGAATAATATTCATTCGGCGCGAACGAGAGCTCGCCGTTCGGCAGGTTCACGCTGCCGTTCACCGTCACTGTGCCGAAACCGGTGACGGTCAGCGAGCCGGAGCCGGAAACGTCGCCTTCGATGATTATGTTGTGTCCGTTGGGATTGATGTATCCGCCATTGTCGCCGATGCTGAACGCGATGCCGCCGGCGATGAACGTGCCGTCCGCGGTCGCGACTAGCGTGCCGCCGTTGAGGTTGACGGCGGCCTGGCCGGATCCTTTCTCTATCGCCGCGGCAGTGAACCATCCGCCGTCGATGTTGAGCGTCCCGGACGAGTCGGCGCCGTCGGCGAGTTTGACCTTGCCCGCGCGTGCAGTGTATGACCCGCCCGAGAGATTGTACACGCCCGTCGACCATTCGCCGCACCCGACCATCATCGCGTATTCGCCCGCGTTGCCGTTGCCGTCCGCAGACGAACTGACCGTGCCGCCCGACTGGTTTACAATGCCTGTGCATCCTGCGTCGACGCCGACATTGAGCCGCGAATCGGCGTTCTGTGCGGCGCCGTCGCGGTAGCCGACCACAAGCTCGCCGCCTTCGATGTTCATTATGCCTGTTGCGCGCTTGCCGCCGCCCGACTCGCCGAGCGCCGTCCAGTACGCGCTTCTTGCGGATCCCGACTGAATCGCGAATGTGCCGGTGACGTCGGCTCCGTATACGGCCCGCCCGACATGGATGTCCGGCGTGAACTGATGAGTGCCGTTCGCGATGACGAGCTCGCCGCTCTTGTGCGCGCCGACGGCGAACCATGCCGGTTTCCACGCGCCGGGCTCCGTGTAGCCATAGGCGTCGTCAGTCGCATGGAACGTCACAGGGCCGCCGTCCACCAAGAGCGTACTCGCCGGACCGACACTGCCGCGGAACCATATGTCGGCGGACTTGTCGATTCTCCAGTATGTCTCGGCATCCGTTAGGTCGTATCCCGTCCAGTTCGCCATGTCGTCCCAGTACTTCGTTTCTTCGGCGCTGTCGCCCGTCCAGATGTAGTCGCCGGCAGTCCACCATCCGTTCGCGTGTCTGTAGCCGGACATGTCCAGCGTCTCGCCGGATGTATTCTTGAACGTGACGCCGTCGCCTTCGCAGAATACGTACCCGTCCAGATATTCGACGCGTGCGTCCGGCACGACGATTGTCACATTCTTCCCGCTCGCGCCTGTAATGACAAGCTTGCTGTTGCCGCTGGAGGCGTAGTAGACCGCCCCGTCCACGGCGGGTATCGTCAAGTCGCCGTCGCCCTGGGTGTACTTGCCGTCGGCAGTCTTCAGCGTCCCGTTCTTGACGACGCCGGAACCGGTGAATCTCGAAACCGTAACGTCAAGCCCGCCCAGGTCGAGCGTCGCGCCGGTTGCTGTGATTACATCCACTTGCGGCAAAGACTTGCCCATGCCGGAAACATTCCACTTGTTCGCCAGATACGTCTCGATCTGCTTTCGCTGGGCGGAGGATATGTTGTAAGTGAAGCCCATATACTCGCCGATCGCTACGCTTCCGGCACTGCCGCCGATACTGATCGAACTAACGCTGGACTGGCGTTCAAAACCTGATATCGCGACGATCCTTTCGTCGCTGTGGTAAGTCGTGTCGGTGTAAACACTGTTCTGCCAGATGCCGTCGGTCGTGGATTGTCTGGATGCCGTCATCCGCGTCCAATAATCCCATGCGGATGTGTTGGTGCGTCGTCCGACATATCTGTTGTTGACACCATCGTATTGAAGCAATATCGCACCGCCGCCACCATGCGATTCCACGCAGACAGCGCCGATCGTCGAATCCGTATGATGTCCGGCAGAGGGGCTACCGTCATCCGTCCATGAACTCGTCAGTCTGCTGTCGTTTGTCAAGACCGCCGGCTTGCCGCCGAAATGGGCCGTTGTCGTCGCCATGGCGGAACTGTCGTTTGAGAATGATCCAAGTGATGTCTGCGACGCCCATGCAGTGACTTTTCCTTCGGCATTCGTCGTTATCGAATTCGCGTCGCTTGCATCGACGCGCCAAAGAGGCGAAATACCGTCGAGCGACGACACGAGCGAGAGCGAAGCGTTGTCTGCAAAAGTCACGCTGCCTGCGAAGTCGTGAAGACCGTACAGTGTTGTCGCGCCGCGGGTTCTGAATCCGCCCGTTCCCGATATCTTGCCGTAGAACGCCCCGTCTCCCGTGTTTATTCCGCTTCTTGTCGTGATGTTGCCCGAACCGTACAGGTGGCGAACGAAAATGCTTTTCGCGTCGAGAGTCAGCGTGTAATCGCTGCCGTCCGTATGGTATTCGCTTGGCGCGACCGTCAGCGTGTCGAGCTTGACATCGCCCGTCACGATCAATTTTCCCCAGCCGGAAACCTTTAAAACACCTGTCGTCTGGTCGGTGCCGTAAACGCCTGCAACATTGCCGTCGATTGTAACCGTCTGGCCGGATAGTTCAATCGTGCTTTCCGTAGCGCCGACTTTCAGTGCAACGCCGCTCGCGATGAGCGTGCCGTCGGTCTTGGCGGCGAGCGTTCCGCCGTCGAGATTGACAGTGGCCGTGCCGCTGCCATTCGCAATGGCTTCGGCGGAGAATGTCCCGCCGCAGATGTTGAGCGTTCCGGTGGATCCCGCACCGTTCGCGATAAGCACGTTTCCTGCGCGAGCGGTGTAAGTGCCGTTTGAAATCGTGTAGGTTGCCGTCGTGTTGTCGGCGCTGCCGACAATGAGCGCCGGGCCGTTCTCGAACTGCGAACTGACAGCGCCTCCTGTCTGCATGAATGTCGTAACACTGCCTGCGGCGCGCCCCATCTCGATACGCCCGTTGTCTGCCGCCACATATACACCGACCTCGTTGGTCCTGCATCC
>CAMOXA010000100.1 GCA_946628745.1 uncultured Verrucomicrobiota bacterium
ATTCTACTTGATATTACAGGACATCAACATGCTGAAAGGCAGTCGCAGACAAGCAGAATCTGGCACGTCACCGAGCCTTGCGACGCGGCTTACCGCGACTACATCAACGGTTCAAAACCCTGGTGCCCGAATCTGCCCGAGAAGAAGCGCGGGACGGTTTGCGAACAGACGTTTGATGCCGTGCAGTTCGACTTGAAAGCGGGGCTGATCAGGTTTACGCGTTTTGGCGGCGGTGGCGACCGTGCGCTTCATATCGGGAGAAAGACGGTAAAGGCCGGCGAGAAGATGCAGTTCTCCGCGTCAGTCTTTTGCGGCGCGGTTTCCTGGGGATGCTACGACTCGGAGCGCGTCGAGATGCGCCCTAATCCACAGAGGAAGTACGACTATTTCGCGGACTACTTCAATGATGTCGCGGAGATTTCGCAGGATGGAACATTGACGGCAAAGAAACCGGGCGAGACGACGGTAGTCGCGCTTTCGTCAAATGGCGACAAGGAGCTGTTCCCGGTTGTCGTGGTTTAATCAAGAAAGGTATGGGTTGCAATGACGAAAAGAGTTATTATGGCCTCTGTGGCGTCTCTGGTTTTCGCTGCCTCGACAGCGTCCCGTGGAGAAGATGTGCAGCGAGTGCTGGAACCGCTGAAGCCGGGCGAGATTGTCGCGAGAGGCTGGCTGCGGAGTCAGCTTGAACTGTCGCTTTCCGGCATGGGCGGCCATTTGGGCGAGATAGAGCCCGACCAGATGGCGAAGCCGTATGTTACGCGCGACTTCGACCCCGCAAACGGTGCGCGCGGGCTGGTTGGCTGGTGCGCCGAAATGGGCGCAGAGTACACCCTCGGCTCCGCGCTGCTTGCATACACGCTTGGCGATGATGCGCTCATCGAAAAAGCCGCCTCCCGCATCCGCGCCGCGATGTCGCTGCAGGAGCCGGACGGTTATCTCGGCGCCTACCGCCCCGGCGACGACCGGCAGGAGGATTTCAACGCCTGGGGCTGCCACTTTTTCTACAACGCAATGCTGCTGGAATACTGCCGCACGGGCGACAAGGCGATTCTCGACGCAGTGCATCGCGGACTTCTGTGGTTCGTCAGGAACTGGAGCGGCGAGAAGAAGACGGACTACGCCGGGCCAACGATCATCGAACCAGCGTGCGTCGTATACAAGATGACGGGCGACAAGCGGCTCCTGGACTTCTGCGAGGAATATGCCGCCTGGCTCGACAAGCCCGGACACAAGAACGATGCGACATTCACGACGTTCCCGCTCACGAACCACGCCTACCACGTCGCCGCCATCGCGGCGCGGAACAAGCTGCCGGCCGCATTGGCGTTCGCCTCCGGCAAGCGAAAGCATCTTGATGCTGCGATCAAGGCGTACCGGGATTTCCACGACGGCGTAGGCTGGCAAGCTACATACGCGCCATGCGCAGACGGGGAGTGGACTGCCGCGCCGTCGTGCGTGGGCGAAACCGAATACTGCGACTACATCTATTATCAGGAGCTCTTTGCATGGTTCGCCTCGCTGACCGGCGAGACGGGCTACGCGGATGCGGTCGAGCGCATGGTTTTCAATGCCGCGCAGGGCGCTCGCGCCAAGGACGAACGGACGATCGGCTACATGACGTCCCCGAACCAGTGGTACGCCACGCTCGTTTCCTCGCGGTGGGGGCCGGAGCCGTTCTTCCACGCCTATGCGCCGAACATGAATCCTGCGTGCTGTCCTGCGAACTCCATCCGTCTCTACCCGCTATACGTGCTGAACTCCGTATTCAGGGAGGGAAGAGACTTGCGCGTAATGAACTATGGACCGTATGAGGTGAGAACGAAGATCGACGGCCAGGATGTGCGGGTGACGAGCGAGACGGACTATCCGTTCGGCAAGCGGGTGATGTTGCGCGTCCTGGCCGATGGCTGGAACGGTGCCTTGCGATTGCGCCGTCCGGCTTGGGCGGAGGGCCTTCGCATAATGCGCGGCGGCAAGCCGTGCCAAACCGCCGAGTCGAACGGTGTGGTGACCGTTGCGGGGCCTTGGAAAGCGGATGAGACGATTGTGGTGGATTTCGGCTGGCGGCCCGTAGTCCGCACCGTGCGCGACCGCGACTTCGCCAAAACGCCGCTGAAAACTGTCGAATGGGGTGCGCTCGTGTTTGCGCAGCCTGTCGCAGAGAAGTGGAAGCGTGTGCAGCGTCCGAAGCCGGGCTGGGGAGAGGATAAAGCGCCGCCGCAGCCGGAGAACTGGCCGTGGCTTGCCGCCGAGTGCGAGAAGGAGCCGGTCGCATATGCGCTGCCGCATGATTTGGCTCCGTCCGGGATTCGCGTCAGCCGTGAGGCGATGCCCTGCCATCCGTGGCAGAATCCGCCAGTGCGGCTTTCCGTGCCGATGGTCCGCGCCTCCGCCGCCTATCCGCCGGAAAGAAGGGATGGCGTTCACACGCCGGTTCCATCCGGCGCCGCAGTCGCGCCGGATTCAGGGGCGGTGCGCGAAATGGTCGAGCTTGTGCCGTTCGGGGCGACGTGCCTCAGGACCACATGCTTCCCGACGATCGAGACGAACCTTTGCCGCTATACGGAACGTGTGCGGAACCTGCCGCAGCTGCGAGGCGTGATGTCGCCTTCGCGCGAAATGACCGAGGATGACTTCCGGACATTGCACGAGTGGGGTGCGACGCTGCTGAGATACCAGATGATTCGCGGTTGGGGCGAAACGAACGGAAACCGCGATATCGACGAATACGACCGCTGGCTGGACGGAAAACTCGAACATTTCGACAAGTTCGTCTTGCCGATGGCTGCGAAATACGGGATGAAAGTCGTGCTGGACGTCCATGTGCCGCCGGGCGGACGCGACGGGACGGGCGACATGAACATGTTCTACGACCGGAAATACGCCGACCATTTTGTCGATATGTGGCGACGAATCGCGCGGCGTTTCAAGGGGCGCGACGGCATCTACGGCTACGACCTCATAAACGAACCGAGCCAGGACCGGAAAACCGCGCCAGGACAAGATTGCCTTGCTCTGCAGCGGCGCACGGCGCAAGCCATTCGCGAAGAGGATGCGCACACGCCTGTCATCATCGAGTCGAACGGATGGTGCGCCCCGTATTGGTTTGTCGCCATGAAGCCGATTCCCGATGCGGACGTGATCTATCAGGTGCATATGTACAAACCTATGGAGTTCACGCACCAGCGGGTCCTGGGCAAATATCCGCAGGCTGCGAGCTACCCTGACGCCGGAAAAGGCTGGAACAAGGAGTTTCTGCGACATCAACTTCAGAATGTGCGCGACTTCCAGCTCAGGCACGGCGCAAGAATATATGCCGGCGAGTTTTCGGCTGCCGCATGGGCTGATGGCGCTGCGGACTATTTGCGCGACTGTATCGATATCTTCGAGGAATACGGCTGGGACTGGACGTACCATGCGTTCCGCGAGTCGAAAGTATGGAGCGTGGAGCATGAAGGCCCGGACGCGCAGCACCTCGCACCCTCCGTCGATAATCCGCGCAAGCAGGTCTTGGCGGAAGGTCTCGGGGCCGGCAAAGGGAAATGACAATCGCTGAAATCAGCGCAAAGCCCCGCGCTCGCGGTAGAAACGTTTGTGCAGATTCCCAGCATTGTTGCGTCGGCAAAGGCTGGCCCGGGATGCTATTGCGCAGCACCGCCGGATGTGCTATACTACATGGAAATCGGTTTTCGAGTCCAAGCAAGGAAGGGATATAAAGAATGAAGCACACCCTGTCGGCATTGGCTGGTTGCATATTTGCATGTTTCTGCAATCCCACGGTTGCATATTGCGACGAAGCCGCCGCGCCAGCGGACAATCCCGGCTATGCGAGCGATGCCGAGAAGGTCGCGGAGGCAATAGACTTCGGAGTGCCGCCACCTGCGAACGCGCCGTACCGGGATGCGTCGCTCGATGTCGAGGCGCGTATCGACGATCTTCTGCCGCGTTTGACGGACGAGGAGAAGGTGCATCTCATCCATTTCACGACGGGCATGACGGCCGGGCACATTCCGCGCATCGGCCTCGCGACATTCAGGACGCCAGACGCGGGTGGCGGAGGGCGAGCCGAGGATCGTCCCGGCATAACCTACTTCCCCTCGCCAATCGCATACGCGGCGGCGTTCGACAAGGTCCTTGCGAAGGAAATCGGCCGCGCCATGGGCGAGGAGACGCGTGCGGCGTTCCCGCACGGGCTGGACTCCAACGGCACGGCGCGGATGCTGCTCGGCCCCGGTGCGAACATCGCGCGCACTCCGCTCGGAGGACGCAATTTCGAGTATTTCGGCGAAGATCCGCGCCTTGCAGGAGAGACTGCCGCCGCGTGGATCGAAGGTTTGCAGTCTGTCAAAGTCGCGCCCTGCATGAAGCACTACTGCTTCAACGACCAGGAGAGCGACCGGACCATTATCGATGTGGGGTGTTCCGACCGCGCGGCCCGCGAGATTTATATCCGCCCGTTCGAGATAGCCGCAAGGAAATCCGACCCGTGGGCGTTCATGTCCAGCTACAACAAGTATCGCGGCAAATGGACGAGCCACAACGCCGAGCTGAACGATATCCTCCTCAAGGAATACGGCGCGACAGGCGCGCTCGTTCCCGACTGGGGCGGCGTCCATGGGATGCCGGAGGCGATAAACGGCGGAACAAGCATTGAATCGTCGACGAAGGAGAACCCAAAGCGCGACAGGGCGGAACTGAAACTGCTCGCCGAGGGCAAGATAGACCGAGCGCGGTTTGACGAGTCAGTGCGCCGTGCTCTCAGGCTCTACTTCCGTGTCGGCGCGTTCGACGAGGGAAGCGAGGCCGACAGCGCGCTTCAGGCAAAGTGCGAAAAGGCGTTCAGGTCGGAGGAGCATCAGGCTCTCGCCCGCCGCGCGGCGGAGGAGAGTTTCGTCATGCTGAAGAATGACGGATTGCTGCCGTTCAAGGGGAGGACCGTCGCCGTCATCGGACCATACGCTGACGTCAGGCACGCGATGAGCGAAACGGATGCCAACCTCAGGCGGCACGGAGGCTCCGGCGCGGTGAAGGCGGCGCGGGAAATCACGCCGCTCGAAGGATTCAGAACCGTTTTCGGCGCCGAGAACGTCTTCACGGGCGAAGGCGCGGTGGGGAGGGCCGATATCGTCGTCTATTGCGGTGGCATAGACCATGAATACGACAAGGAGTTCATCGGTTGGGGGCATCTCGTGCCGGGGGACAAGCCGGACATCTTTTTGCGCAAGTTCGGCGTCAAAGCGCAGGAGGACGAGATACTTGAAACCGCCAAGGCGAATCCCAACATCGTCGTTCTGCTGAACGGAGGCGCGCCGCTCAGCGTGGAAAAGTGGCACAAAAGCGCGAGGGCGATATTCGCCATGTGGTACGGGGGAGAGTTTGGCGGCGAGGTTGTCGCGCGGATGGTCAAGGGCGAGGTGAATCCTTCCGGGCGGCTCCCCTACACATACGGCAAGGAGCTGGACGATTGGTATTCAATGCGTCTTGGGGAGAAGAGCTATCCGGGAGTGTGGCCGAAGCCGCCTGTGAAGCAGGGCAGGCACCTTATGGGCGAGCCCTGGCAGGAATATCTGGACGGCATCTGGGTAGGCTACCGCGCTTTTGACAAGTTCGGCATCGAGCCGCGCTATCCCTTCGGCCACGGTCTGTCTTACACGAAGTGGGTGACATCGCTTGTCGACTGCAATCGACTGCAATCGGATGCATTCGACTGCAAGGTTCGTGTCGCCAACACCGGCACTATGGCCGGGCGCCGGGCTGTCCTGCTCTTTGCGTCCAAGCCGCCGCAGGACGACGTGGAGATGCCCGAGAAGGAACTCGTCGCATTCGAGAGCGTATGGCTGGCCCCGGGGGAATCCGCCGAGATAGGGTTCAATGTCGGCTTCGAGGAGCTGAAGTATTGGAGCGAGAAGGAAAACCGCTGGCTCATGCCAAAGGGTCGAATCAAGTTTATGGCGGAGTGAGGAGACTCCATTTGCGCGGCGGCGCGGAATATGGTATAATACGCGCCGACTTGGAGAGATGGCGGAGTGGTCGATCGCGGCGGTCTTGAAAACCGTTGACCCGAAAGGGTCCGG
>CAMOXA010000101.1 GCA_946628745.1 uncultured Verrucomicrobiota bacterium
CCCGGGCTGCGCAGGCGCGTCGCGCTGTCGCTAGGCATGGCGCTATTACGCCCGGAAGCGACATTCGAAGAGGGCGAGGCGCTCGTCACGGCGACGGTGAAGGAATCGCCCGGAGCGGAAGGGGCGAAGGAGGCGTTTGTCGCGCTCGCGGACGCATATCTGGAGCGGGGAATGTACCAGAAATCGGCCGACGCTTTCAGGGAGGCGATGGAAGCGTGGCCGGAGGCGTCCAGAGACTTTCGCGTCCAGGAAGGGCGGGGCTGGGCCTTGCGACGCCTTGGCAAATACCAGGAGGCGCTCGAGTCGTTCTCCAAGGCGGAGGAGGCGGCTACCAACGATGTGGACAGAGCGACAGCGGCGCTCGAACAGGGCGACGTGCTGGCCGAATGCTCGCGCGGCGACGAATCGATGTCGAAGTACAGACAGGTGCTGGAGAAATATCCAGACACTCCGTCGGGGGTTAAGTTGAAGTCGGTGGTGGAGCTGCGGGAGAAGGAATCGGAAGGCCGCGAGCTGTACAGGAATTTCAAGTTCAAGGAAGCTCAGGCGCTATTCTCGGAGATCGCAAAGAAAGATCCGTCCCGCAAGCCTCGCATGGACTATCTGGAGATGCTTTGCCTGTACGGGCAGGTGCGCGACGCGGACGCGGCCAGGAAGGCGAAAGATCTCGCGGCCGGGTGCCCGGACCCGGCGATAAAGGCCGAGGCGGCTCTGTGGCTGGCCAAATTCTTCTACAACGCGAGGCAGTGGGCCGACTCGTGCGAACTGTTCACGTCGTACGCCACCAACATGTCCCCGGCGTCCGCGCAGGCTCCGTCGGCGCTGTTGTGGGCGTCGCGCGCGGCGTTCGCGAACAACGAATTCCAGAAAGCAGTGGACCTGACGACGAAGCTGGCCCGGGATTATCCGGATTCGCCCGAGAAGACAGGCGGGATCCTGGTTCAGGGTGAAGCGCTTGTGGAACTCTCCAGGCTGGACGAGGCGATTGTCGTTCTAGAGGGCGTGGTCGCCGACGCCAAGACATCGGCCGAAGACCGCGTGAGGGCCAAGACTCTCAAGGCCGACGCATTGTTTGTAATGGGAGCGGACAATGCCTCGCGCTACAAGGAGGCGCTCGACGACTACAGGAGCATGCTCCTGGGCGAGTCGCTGTCGACAGAGGCCGGATTGGAGCTGTCGTTCAAAATCGCGCGGACGCTCGAGAAGCTCGGCCGCGTCGACGAGGCGATCGATCAGTACTACGGCGAGGTCGTGTGCGCATACCGCGACGCGCGCGCGGACGGCAGGCATCTGGGCGATGGAGCGAGGGCGACGTTCGCCAAGGCCGCGTTCAGGCTTGCGGACGAATTCGAGAGCCGCGGCGCTCCTGACAAGGCCGCAAAGATACTTTCCCTAGTGCAGAACAGCGACGCCGGCCCGGCGGCGAAAGAGGCGCGGCGCAGGCTGAAACGGATCAAAAAGAAAGGCGGTTTGGAATGAGCTACATAGGAGGGCCCGTTTTCTGGATTCTCGCGGCGCTGGCGGTCGCGGCGGTCGTGATGTTTTTCGAGCGGCTGATGGAACTTAGAAACGCCCAGATAGACAGCCAGGATTTCATCAAGGGGGTCATAAACGTGCTGTCGAGCGGCAACGAGGACGAGGCGCTCGCCATTTGCGAGGACACTCCAGTGCCCGTCGCCAACGTCGTCTCCACGGCGATACGCCACCGCAAGGGGTCGATACTCGCCTTGAGGGAGGCCGTGGACGTGCAGGGACGCGCCGAGATCGCGCGTCTCGACCGACGGCTCGCGTCGCTTTCGGTAATCGGCCAGATCGCGCCTCTGATAGGGCTTCTAGGGACGATTACGGGTTTCATAAAAACGGTCATGCTCGTCAACGGACACGAGATCGTGCCGCGCGCGGAGCTCGTCGGCGGCGCCGTCTCGTCCATGGTGCTGGCGGCCGAAGGCCTCGCGATCGCCATACCGGTCGCGGTCATGTACACGGGACTCAGAATAAGACTGGCGAGAATCGTCTCGGATCTCGAAGGCGCGGCAACGGAGATTGTCGGCTACATCCTTTCCAAGGAGGCGCGCACATGAGCCAGTGGGGCTGGTCCGTCGAGGTGCGCGCGGCGCCCCACGAGTTGTGGCCGAAGTGGCTCAAGCCGCTTTCGATTCTTGCGCCATGGCTCTCGACCGGTCTCTTGCTGGCGATGATAGTCATGATCGGCGGCGTCTTGACGACCGCCGAAGGCACGCTTTTCGAACTGCCCGAAAAAGGCACAGGGGATGTCGCCGACACTTCCGCCGCGGCGCTCGTGATGTCCACAGAGCAGGGCACGGTCGTGTTCTTCGACGATACGCGGTACGTCCTCTCGGACGAAGGGCAGATGGCTAAATTCGGCGACCAGCTGCACGAACGCATGAATCTTTCGGATACTTCCACGCTGCTTCTCCTGGCGGACAGGCGCGTCAAGGGCGGTGAGCTTCTTGAACTCGCCGAGCTGGCCAAGCGCAGCGGCGCGCGGCGCATTCTTTTCGCCGGCAAAAAGACGGGGAGGAAAGACAAATGACGCCGCCGCGCACACGTCGCGTCTTCGGTCCGAAGCGCAGCCTCAGGCACGAACTGCTTTCAATCGCGCCGGTTCTCGCGCTGTCCGTCGCGATTCTGGCGGTGTTCCCGCGGGACGCGGTCGGCTTCGCGGACGCGCCGGCAGAAAGAGAGCCGGGCGCGCCGTCGTGCGCCATCGTGGAACTTTCGCCCGAGGCGGAGGCGAGATCGGTGGCGCTTGTCAGGTCCGCGCTTTCGGTAAACGCCAGAAGCGTCAGAAATCTGCGTGCGGATCTTTCTCTTTCGACGGTGGACGAAGAGGTCCCGGAACCTGTCATGGACATTTCGGACCGCGCCAGGGCGACGTTTCGTCCGTCGCGGGTGAGGTACGACATGCTGCCGATGCCGCCGACTGTCGCGGCGCCGGAACCGGCGGTGCTGCCGCCCGAGCCAGACGAAGACAAGCCGGCGTTCAGCCGCGAGGAACTTTTGAAATTGGACTGAAAGGACAAATCGAAAATGACACAGAAGCAAGTGTTGAAAGCGTTCAAAGACACGGGAGCCCTGCTTGAAGGGCATTTCGAGTTGCGCTCCAAGCTGCATTCCAACAGATACTTCCAGTGCGCCAACGTGCTGATGTATCCGCGCACGGCCGAAAAGCTCTGCCGCGAAGCAACGCGCGCGGCGGTGCGCAGCGGCAGGCTCGGCAAGCGCATCGACGGCGTTATTTCGCCGGCGGTGGGCGGCATTCTGGTCGGACACGAAGTCGCGCGCGAGCTGAACGTAAAGTGCATATTCGCCGAGAAGGTACAGGGCGAGGGCGTCGACGCGACCGGCAAGCCGAACACCGTGCTGGCGCTTCGGCGGTTCTCGATCAAGAAAGGCGAGAGGTATGTCGTCGCCGAGGACGTGGTCACGAAAGGCGGTCGCGTCCAGGAGACGATAGACCTCGTGAAAGCGGCGGGCGGAAAGGTCGCAGGCGTCATCATCCTGGTCGACCGCTCCGGCGGAACCGCCAAGTTCGGGCGCACGCCGGTGTTTTCGCTCATGCAGATGACGCCCGAGACGTGGACGGCGCAGGATTGTCCGATGTGCAAGGCCGGTTCGAAGCCGGTCCATCCAGGTTCGTGAGTTCGGAGAGGCGATGTTCGACACCGTAGAAACATGTCTGGAGGCGCTCAGGCGCGGCGAAATCGTCCTCGTCACCGATGACGCCGACCGCGAGAACGAGGGCGACTGCATTTGCGCCGCGGAGCACGCGACGCTCGAAAACGTCAACTTCATGGCTACATTCGCGCGGGGGCTCATATGCATGCCGATGTCCCGCGAAATGTGCGAGCGGCTGGAACTGCCGCAGATGGTCGCCGAAAACACCGACAACCACCAGACGGCTTTCACGGTATCCATCGACGCGGCCTCCACCACGACCGGAATATCGGCGGCGGAGCGCTCGGCGACGGCGCTCGCCTGCGTCGCGGACGGCGCGAAGCCGTCGGACTTTCGCAGGCCGGGCCACATGTTCCCGCTCCGCGCCCGGGAGGGCGGCGTGCTGCGGCGCGCCGGCCACACGGAAGCCACGGTCGATCTTTGCAGGATGGCCGGGCTGAAGGAGGCCGGGCTCTGCTGTGAAATCATGAAAGACGACGGGACAATGGCGAGGCTGCCGGACGTGATGGAGTTCGCAAAGACCCACTCGCTGAAGGTCCTGTCCATAGCAGACATAATCGCATACCGAAGGCGCAACGACAAACTCGTCGAAGCGGTCGAAGAAGTCGATCTGCCGACAGACCACGGACACTTCAAGCTGAGGATGTACCGCAGCCGCGTGTCAGGGCTCGAACACCTCGCGCTCGTGAAGGGCGATGTCGCCGACGGGCGGCCTGTCCTCGTCAGAGTGCATTCGGAATGCTTCACCGGCGACGTGCTGGGGTCGGAAAGGTGCGATTGCGGTCCGCAGCTTCATACTGCCATGGAGATGATAGAGCGCGAAGGGCGCGGGGCTGTGCTGTACATGCGTCAGGAAGGACGCGGGATAGGACTGGCCAACAAACTGCACGCCTACAAAAAGCAGGAGCAAGGCCTTGACACCGTCGAGGCGAATGTCGCGCTCGGCTTCCCGCCCGATCTGCGCGACTACGGCGAAGGGGCGCAGATGCTCGTCGACCTCGGGATAAGAAAGCTCCGGCTGATGACGAACAATCCGTGCAAGATCGCGGGGCTCGAGGGCTACGGACTGGAAATTGTCGAGCGAGTGCCGGTCGTAATACCGGCTAACGTGCACGACAGACGCTACTTGGACACAAAGAAAGAAAAAATGGGACACCTTCTATGAAGATAGCAGTCATCGGAGACGGAGGATGGGGCACGGCAAACGCGATTCTGCTGTGCGGGTACGGACACGACGTCACGGTCTGGGGCGCGTTCCCCGACTATATCGACGAGCAGAGGCGCACGCGCCGGAACGACAGGTTTCTCAAAGGCGTCACGCTGCCCGACAGCCTCAAGCTGACGTCAGACCGCGAAGAGGCCGTCAAAGGCGCGGATATCGTCGTGCTCGCCCCGCCATCGAAATATTTCGCGCCGGTGATGGAAGGCTTCAAGGGGCTCGTCACGAACGGCCAACTCGTAGTTTCTCTCACGAAGGGGCTTTGCGAGCACACCAACAAACGCATGACGGTGCTGGCCCGTGAAATACTCGGCGTCACCGACGTCGTCGCGCTTGCCGGCCCGACGCACGCCGAAGAGGTGAGCCGCGGCATCCCGACGACAATCGTCGCGGCGTGCGACGACATCGAGAAGGCGAAGAAAGTGCAGAAGGTGTGGTCGGGGCCGCTCTTTCGCGTGTACACGTCGACAGATCCCGTCGGCGTCGAAATCGGAGGCGCCGTCAAAAACGTAATCGCGATAGCCGTCGGCTGTTCGGACGGGATGGGCTTCGGCGACAACACGCGCGCCGCGCTCATAACGCGCGGCCTGGCGGAGATGAAACGCTTTGTCCTCGCATACGGCGGACGGCCCGAAACGCTGTCAGGGCTCGCGGGGATAGGCGATCTCATAGTGACGTGCACGTCGGTGCATTCGCGAAACCACTCCGTCGGCGAACGGCTGGGGCGCGGCGAGAAGATAAAGGACATACTCTCCTCCATGCAGATGGTGGCCGAAGGCGTCTGGAACTCGAAGGTCGTTCATGAAATCGCCTTGGACCTCGGTGTGGAAATGCCTATATGCGATCTCGTGTACGCCTTGTGCTACGAGAACTTCGACGCGCACAAGGCGGTCGAAGCGATTATGTCGCGCGAACTGAAAAGCGAGGAGTGATGGAACGCAACCTGTCCATACTGCTCGACTTCGCCGTGTTCGGCCTCGGCGCTTGCATCGCCTCTTTTCTGAACGTCGTGATATGGCGCGTGCC
>CAMOXA010000102.1 GCA_946628745.1 uncultured Verrucomicrobiota bacterium
CGATATACGTTGCAATTCTCTTAAATTTCCTAATCTTCCTTCTGTCAAAGAGCAACGTTCAATCCCTTTCAGGCGAACGGGTGCATAGTATATCATAATTGATGCGCCTGACGCAAGGGGGTAAATCAAGAATTTTGCAATTATTTTATATTCGCATGTTTTAGCACCAATTACCATAAATATTGCCACATACAGCAACGGAAGCAGAGCCAACCGGAGCGCGAAACGCCCTGCAAGGCCCTCGAACATATGCTTTTACCGGCAGATCAGGCCATGGCCGTAGGCATAATTCAGATGGTTGTCGCGCATTGAAATGAATATCTCCATTACAATCGCAACACGCCCGCCGCCCAAATCCAGACGGATGTCTTTGCCGTCCGTATCGCCGTCCAGCTCTTTGAGCGCCAGCGCAAGAAGGTCGTTTTCGGGCTCGCCGGCTATGACAAGCCGGCCGTTATCGCTCGTAAAATCACATGTACGCGCCTCGGTATAGCCCGCGAGAGAAAACGGATCGTTCGACCGGCGGTAGTTCAAATACTTGTCGCGGTTCGCGCCGCCGCGCCTTTCATACGGCGGACAGTACTCGAAGCCCCACTCGTTCTTGAACGCCGCGGCCGAATCTTCGTCGAGCCCGGCTCGCGCGTTCAAGCTGCCGGTCCTGTTCAGGCGGTAGCGCAACGCACCTTTTTCATAGCGGGACGTATATTCGCATACTTCCATTATATCATGCCGCGCCGCTTCGTCGAACTGCTCCCCCGCGAGATGTCTCGCGCGGAAACTCTCCAATCTGGCGAATTGGCTGTCGAGACTGTAGTCCACGGCATTCCAGGGCGAATGTGCGGCAAAAAGCGCGAATGCCGCAAGAACCAGAAACACCGCCCGCCTGGAGAACGCGCGGCTCGCGAGAGTCCCGACGGCAAAAACCGCGGCAAAAACCGCGAAAAGGCAGCTCAGATACCTCGCGGGCGTAAGACCGCAATCGGATATCCTGACCCAAAGCGCGGCCGCCTGCAAAACCAGGAGCGGCAGGACGGCCAATCCGCCCAATCTGGCGAACGCCCTGTAGAACCGGCCCTCCTGCCCGGCCGAGAAGAAATGAAACAACATCCAGAGCGACGAGGCCATGATAGCGAGCCAGTTGACCTGTCCGTCCGGCAGCGACCTCGAAAAGGCGCATTTGGCCGCGTACGCCAGCATGACGGCCATAAGCATCGTAAAAAGCGGGAAGCCGACAAACCCGACGAGTACGCGCCAGACTTTCGGCTGCTCGAAGCGCTCGGGTCGCGTCCCGTACGCCAGCGCAAAAAGCGGAGCCACAGTCACGGCCGACGCGAACCACGTCCATTCGTATATCCGGTTGCCGAGAGCCGCGCCGAAAAGCGTATCGACCGCCAGGAGCACCAGGGAAAATCCGGCCGCGACCGTGAAAGCCGCGATTCCGCCGACGATGGCCGAAAACGCCAGCATTGGCACGACGTCCGCAGGATCCTCCCGCCCGACCCCGAGTTCGAAGGCGGCGCACGACGCGAAAGCCGCCAATGTCAAAGCATAGGGATAGCCGAAACACTCGTCCTGGTCGATCAATCCGTAGAAGAGCCAGACCAGCGCCGCGCTGCCGAGGAGAACCGCACACTGGACGGCGACCGCCGCGACGCGGCGAATCGAAAAGCGCTCGATGATGCGACCGGCCCACACCGAGGTGACGATTCCGGCGGCAGAAGCCAGCAGCATCGCGCAGCCGGTTTTGGCGTCGTCGTACGCGCCGTCGTGCGCGGGGCCAGCCCAAACCACCTTGGCCGCCGCGATCGCGTTGACCAACGCGAGCAATCCCGCGGCGGGGAACCTGCCGAAAACGCCAAGCGCCCTTTTAAGCACGCGGCCTATCGAGAACCGCGCGACCTCGCCGGCCGCCGCCTGACCCTGCGATATCGAGCTGTCGTCTGTAGTTGCCATCTTGCGTCTCCTTGTTTCGGTTTTACAATGCGCCGGGCTAAAAGGCGTACTGCACGCCCGCCGACACCGCGTACACCATCTTCGCCCCTCCGTTCAGGCCGAGCGTCGCCTCGGCATCGAACCTTAACGACCAGTTGTCGTTGAAATGCCAGAAAGTCCCCCAGCCGAGCGCAGGCCCGGCATCGCCGCCGATCCAGCCGTCGGCGCCGAAGGTGAAGAACGGGTCGAACTTCTCGTATCCCCACCAATGCCACAGCCCGCGAAGCCCCAGTCCGGCAGAATCCTCCATCCACGACACGGCCGCCTCGACCGCGAGAAAGTCGTCCGCATAGTATCCGAGCCTGGCGGTCGCGCCGCCCAGACGCCGCATCTTCGCGCCGCCCTGCGGCAGCACGACAGTCGCCTGGGCGTCTGAATACCAGCGCTCGTAATCGTATTCCACATAACCGTAGTCGTCCATGCCCTGGCCGGCGAACGCCGCGGCACCGGCGCCGAGGGCGCAAAACGCCAGAGCGCACATCCTCTTCAGCATGCGGTATTTCATTCGGACTCCTCCATGTCTCTCATCCAACCGAGCTCGCGGCGGCGCATGCTGGAGTAGCCGGACGGAGAATGGTCGTCGGCCCCCGAAAGGTGGTCCATGCCGTGCGCGACATACAAAAGAAGCTCCTTCGCGACAGACCAGCCGCGTCTCTTCGGCGCGGCCCTGAGCGCCTGGTCGACATTCACGTACAGCTCGCCGTAGACGCCGGGCGGCTCGGGAGGCATCGACTCGTAGCCCTGGGTTATCACATCAGTCGCGCCCTCGACCCCCATTACGCCGCGATGGACCTCGTCGGATCCGGCGTCATCCTGCAGCACGAGCACGACTTCCCTGAAGACGGCTCCGGAGCGGGCCGCCGAACGCGCGGCGAAATACGCCGCCGCGCTCTTCAGGGCGGCCTTCGTCAAGCCGCTCGATTTCGGCAGGGTGCCGTCGACTGAGATTCTGCACGCCATTGTGCTATTCCGCCTGCCGGTTCGGCTCTCCCCCATTCGCGCCGGGACCGCCCTTGCGCCCGCTTTGGGAAGTGAACACAAGCTTGTCCTGGACGGAAAGGAAAGGTTCCATCACATCGGGCTGGACGAATTCGACAAGCTGCAGCTGGGATATCTCGCCGCGGCGTTCCTCGCCCACGCAGGCGCCGACCGCGTCGTAGCCTTCGGCAAGCGTCGCCGTCATGTCGCCTATGAGCCTGAGGGTCAGCTCGGGCGATATCTTCTCCTCATCGGCCAAAAGTTCCACCGCCGTGAGAACCGAGTCCTTAAGCCGCGCATTCATGTCGGCGATTGCAGAGTCGAAGACGGCCGTGCCCGCTTCGTCGAGGGCGAGGTCCTTGATGACCTTTTTTCTCGCGAGTTCGGTTCTCGCGCGCATGAATTCCGCGGCCTGCTCGAAATCCCTGCGCGCCTTTTCAGGGTCTTGCGCGGACTCTTCGTCCATTTCCGCGGCGCTCTCCAGTTCGGCTTTCACGGCGACCTCCCGGTTCTCCGCGGCGGATTTGCGGGCTTTTGGCTTCTTGTCGAGCTTCAGTCCGGGCCGGCCCACCTTCGACGCGTCAAACGCTTTTTTCTTCTTGGCTTCGGCGAGATCTTTTTTTGCCGCGGCAAGCTCGCCCTTGAGACGTGCGATTTCCGCTTCGTCCGCTTTCGGCGCCGCTTCTTCGCCGGCAGCGCCCTTGTCGGCCAGACCGCGTCCGGCCAGGAACCCCAGACCCGCCGACACTGTCATCGCCACGATTGTAGCCAGTATTCTTTTCATCTTTCCTCCCTGTTTTTCCGCATGTGTTTTGGCGTCCTACCATATGCCCATCTTGAGATATGGCAAAATCTGTTTTTCGAGCGTGGTGTCCAGATCGAAAAGCGCTACGCCGGCCAGGTTGTACTTTCTGACGAGCCGGAGCTGGTTTATGACCTGGAGCGCCGAAAGGCGCGATTCGTTCGCCGTAACCCCGATGCCGGCGATAGTCTTTCGCGCATGGGTCTTAAGCGCGGCGTGCTGCTTCAGATACTCTTCGAACCTCGTGCTGTCCTCGGTGTAGTCCATCGGCACGACATAGTCCACGGTGTTCGAGCCGAGCCAGCCGACCCAGTCCTGGCCGACGGACGCCACGCACGCCGGATACTTGCCGAGGACGGCCGTCGTAAACCACAGCGGACGCTTGACGTGCAGTTTGGCGGACGCCACGAACCGCGAAACGATCGCGGCCGCGTCCGCGGGCTTCGCGCTGCGCTCGTACCACCTGACGAAGTCCAGATGGATGCCGTCGAGCCTGTATTTCTCCTGCAGCTCGTCGACCGCTTTCAGGATGTAGGCCCTTGCATCCGCGTTGGACGGGTCCAGATACTCTGTCGGCTGGCCGTCTCTCGTCTTGAGGCACCAGCCGCGCTTTCGCAGCGCTTCCACGGCGCCGGGGCTGCCGCGCGTCGCCGTGAAGCAAAGCACCCAGGCGTGCACCCTGATTCCCGAACCCTTCGCGGCCGCGAGGCACGCCTTGAGCTGGTCGCCTTCCTGTTCGAAAATCTTCGATCTCGGCAACACGTTCGACGGATAGTGCGCGAAGCCCGCCCCTGCGACGTTGACGAACAGGTCCGTCACCCCGTTCTCCTTCAGAAGCCTCATCGTCCGCGGCCAGTCGCCGGGGTACAGTCCGCATCCCGAATGTTCCCAGACGGCGTGTATCTCGCCCGGCCGCCTGGTCTGGCGGGACGCGAAATCGGACGTCGCCTTGTCGGCGGCCGCCTGGCGCTTGCGGTAGCCGGCATAATTCCAAAGTTCAGGCGCGACGCTGCCGACGAACGCCGCGAGGAGCTGCGCCTTCAAAGCCTCGTCACCGTCCGCGAGAAGAACATGAGTCATCCAGTACCCGCTGGCGCTCGAAAGCCACGCCGCGTCGCCGGTGGACTTGCCGCTCCTGTCCGACCAGGTCGCCATTACGCGGGACTTGCCTGGTATCGCCTCCGCCCGCTGCAATACCGTGGACGTCTGCAGAATTGTCTTCGGGCACCCTTCCGGAAAGCGCACGTTGAAATCCATCCGGCTCCACTGTCCCGGATACGACGCCGCCTTGTACCCCAGCGGCCTTACGCCCATCAGCGCGGCGAGTCTCGGCGAAGCCGAATAGAACACGACCAGCCGCCCGCCTCGCGAGCGGAACGCCTCCAGCTCTTTCATCTCGGCGTCGCCTGGTTCGTTGAAGCCTATCAGCAGCGCGAGCTTCGCCGGCTGAAGCGCCGGCCCCAGCCGGTCGGCCGACGCGATCTCGCACGGTATCTGCTGTTCCTTGAGCCAGCGCGCGGCGTGTTTCGCGAGGGAGGCGTAGTAGCCCGGCTCGCGGCTGACGACCACGACGCCGGCGGCGTGCGCGGGAACGGCCGCCGCGAACACCGCCGAAACGGCGACGCATGCGGCCGCGATCCACTGCCGGGCTTTGTGCGCCACCAGTCTCACTCCCACTCGATCGTGGCCGGCGGTTTGGGCGTGACGTCCCACACGACGCGGTTCGCGCCCTTTACCTTCGTGGCGATCTTCTCGGCGACCATCGTGACGAACTTGAACGGCAGTTCGACGATGCCGGCCTTCACGAACTGCCGCGTCGCGATCGCGCGTATTCCGATGACGTACCCGAAGGTGCGCGCGCCGTTCTTCACGCCGACGGATTTCACGTTGGTCATTATCGCGAAGAACTGCTGGGCCTTCTTGTCGAGACCCGCCTTGTGCATCTCGTCGCGGAAAATGAAGTCGGCCTGTCTGAGGATGTCGAGCTTCTCTTTCGTCAGCTCGCCTATGCAGCGCACCGCCAGCCCCGGACCGGGGAACGGCTGGCGCATCACCATCTCCTCCGGGATTCCGAGAAGCTTGCCG
>CAMOXA010000103.1 GCA_946628745.1 uncultured Verrucomicrobiota bacterium
GGAATGGCCGAAATCATGGAAAAACTCGACGCCGCCGGCGTGGACATAAAATACTCGTACGCCTACGCGCTCGGACATGACGAAAAGGCGATCCTCGTCTTCAAATTCGACGACAACGCCAAAGCCGAGGCCGCATTGTCGAAATGAAAGACTTTTTCAACGGAGTAAGACGCCATATCGGCAAAATGGACGCGGAACACCTCCGCGAGCAGTATGCGCGTCTCTCCGACGAAGCAGCCTTTCTCGACACGCTCTTCCAGACGATCGCCCAGGGCATAATCGTTCTCGACGCGAACGGCGCGATCATTAAGAGCAACCCGGCCGCGAGAGACCTCATAGGCATGCGCCCGGAGGATGCGCTTCCGGCCCTCGCGATCCCGCTGGGCAAAGCGTCCAAGCGCGAAATCGACGTCACATACCCTGAGCCGAAGACTCTCGAACTGCAAAGCGTCCCCATGGACGCAGGCACGCTCGTCTATCTAAGAGACGTCACGGCGGAGCGCGAACGCACCGAGGAGGAACTCCGCGCAGGGGCGACTCGCGCCGTGCGCGATCTCGCCGCCGGCGTCGCGCACGAAATCGGCAACCCGCTCAACGCCCTTTCGCTCAATCTCCAGCTGATGAAGCGCCTGCACGCCGACAGCCCGGAGGTCGACGAATGCCTCAGACAGGTCGAACGTCTCGCCGGCATAATACAGGGCTTCCTCCAGGCGCTGCGCCCGTCGAAACCGAATCTCTCGCGCGGGTCGGTGGCCGATCCAATCAAAGGCTGCCTCAGGGCGATGAAGCCCCAATTCGAGGCCAGGAGCGTCACAGTGACGCTCGACCTCCAGAGCGCCCTGCCGTCCGTCGCGCTAGACTCGGACAAAATGGAGCAGGTGTTCTTCAACCTTCTCAAAAACTCGCTGGAAGCGGTCAAAGAGGGCGGCAGAATCGACATCGACCTTTCATCCGACGACAATGACGTCATCGTGAGGATAAGCGACGACGGGCTTGGAATGTCGCCCGATCAGGTGGCGCATCTCTTCGAACCCTACAGAACTTCAAAAGAACACGGCACCGGGCTGGGGCTGATGATCTCCGCGCGGATAGTGCGCGACCACGGCGGCTCCATCTCGGTGGAATCGGAACCCGGCGACGGCACGTCGTTCACCATACGCCTGCCGCGGATAGAACGCAGAATACGGGCGCTCAAAGGTTGACAAAGGCACGAGACGAAATGGCAAAGCCGAAGATACTGATAACAGACGACGAGAAGCCGACACGCGACGTGATGGCCAGGATACTTTCCGCCACCGGAGAATGCCTGACCGCGCCGGACGCGGAGCTGGCGATGAAAGCCGTTCAGGAGAACCCCGATCTCGCCCTTCTCATAACCGACTACAAGATGCCCGGCGAAGACGGCATTTCGCTCATCAAACGCGCCAAGGCGGTCAATCCGTCGCTCGCGTGCATACTCGTCACCGCCTTCGGAGAGATTGAACTTGCGGTAGAGGCCATGAAAGAAGGCGCGGACGACTTTCTGACAAAGCCGATCACCGATCTGGGCCAGATGGAGCAGAGAGTCTCCAAGGCTCTTGAGAAGAACGCGCTCTCGCGCAAGGTGGAGGAGCTGCAGAAGGAAATCGACGAGCACAAGGGCATTGACTCTTTCACAGGCAAGTCGCCGGCGATGGAACGCGTCTACAAACTTGTGCGCCAGGCGGCGAAAGCGAACGCGAACGTATTGATCGAGGGAGCTTCCGGCACCGGGAAGGAACTTGTCGCGAGAGCGCTCCACGACCTGTCGCCGCGTTCCGCCGGCCCGTTCGTCGCGGTGGAATGCGCCGCCCTCTCGCCGACGCTCATAGAGTCGGAGCTCTTCGGACACGAAAAAGGCGCATTCACAGGCGCGGACCACCAGAAGATCGGCCGGTTCGAAGCGGCCGACGGCGGGACGCTCTTTTTGGACGAGATAACCGAAATCGACCTCGCCACCCAGGTCAAGCTGCTGCGAGTGCTCGAGTCGCGCCAAATACAGCGCGTCGGCGGCAACGAAGACATCAAGGTGGACTTTCGCCTTGTCGCCGCGACAAACCGCAACCTCGCGGAGTATGTGCGCGAAGGAAAGTTCCGTGAAGACCTCTACTACCGGCTCAACGTCATCGACATACACCTGCCGGCGCTCAAGGACAGGCCCGGCGACATCGCCCTTCTCGTGTCGAGATTCATCAAGGAATTCTCGAAGGAAAACGGCGGCACTGTAACGGGAATCGACGCGCGGGCGATGAAAGCCCTAGAAGACTACTCGTGGCCGGGCAACGTGCGCCAGCTGCGAAACGTCATCGAAAAGATGGTCGTCCTCTCGGCGGGCGGCAAGCTCTCGTACGATGACGTCCCTCTTGAAATCGCAGAACCGCCCGCCGCGGCGCAGCCTCCGCCCGCCGCGCTGCGCCAGATCGCGGCCGCGCCGGCGCAGATCGCCCTGCCGCAGCCTGCCGCCGTGCCGCAGATCGCGCCGCCCGCCGGCACCACGCTCGCGGAGGCGGAAAAGGACGCAATCCTGAAAGTCCTTCGAGAATGCGGCAACAACAAGACGATGGCCGCGGAGCGTCTTGGCATTTCACGCCGCACTCTCCACAGAAAACTGAATGAATGGAGCATAAAATGAATATAACCGGCATTGCACTAGCCATATCGTTCCTGCCTTTTTTCGAGGCGCGCAACACCACGGCCAACTACCTGGTCGAACCGCCGGCCGACGGCGCGGCAGAGGTCTCTGCCGAACGCCCGCCTTTGACTGTGCATGAAAAGTGCCCGGCCTGCGACGGGACGGGGACGATCCTGCTCGTCGAAGAGGACTTCGGACAGAAAGGCGCCGGCGGCAGAATCGGCGGCCCCCGCAAGACCAAGAAGAAATGTCCGCTTTGCGACGGCAGAAAACGGCTTGAGACGTTCATGAACCCCACGGAGCTCGCCTCGCAGGTCGTGCACGACTTCGAGCGGTATCAGTCCGCGCACCTCTCCAAGGGAGAAGTCCCCGTCGGCAACGCATACGTCCCCGGCGACAAATTCGAAGGCTTGAGCAAGGAGCGGCGCAAGCTTGTCGCGCAATCGTTCGGCAAGCCCTGCAAAACCTGCAACTGGACCGGCATCGAGGCATGCAAAAAATGCAAGGGACGCGGCGTTGTCGACTGCCCCAACGACGATTGCAAGGGCGGCTGGGCCGTCACGAAGACGACGACGAGCTACCAGAAGTCCAGATCGGGCGGGAGCATCAACGGCGGCTTCAGGAACAGCTACGGCTCCTCAGGCTCGCGGCGCGTCTCGAAAAAGGAAACCACGGTCAATGTCCAGGTGTGCCCCGACTGCGGCGGAGCGAACATCGTATTGTGCCCGGATTGCGGCGGCAGACGCGCGACGCCTTGCAGAAAATGCAACGGCACTGGAACGGGCAGGAAGGGTTCCGGCCTTGATTGACAATCCGATCGAACTGCAGCTGCCCGACATCCGCCTGATGAACAAATTGGGCGAGGGCGGCATGTCGTGCGTCTGGAAGGCGATGGACCTCAAGCGCAACGAGGTGGTCGCAGTGAAGATTCTGAATCGCGAGCTCATATCCAGCAAGGCCGACCTCGAACAGTTCAAAGCCGAAGAAAAGACAATGGAGGAGATAGACCACCCCGGCATTGTCAAAAGCTACGAGATACGCAACACCGACGGGCTGTGGTACTACATAATGGAATACGTCGACGGATACAATTTCGGCGCCCTTCTCGCACGCAAGCAGCACCTCAAGGAGGTCGACTGCCTGCTGATATGCGAATCCGTCGCGACCGCGCTGGACTACGCCTGGAACGACCACGGCGTAGTGCACTGCGACATCAAGCCCGACAACATCATGATCAACACCGACGGCATAGTCAAGCTGACGGATCTCGGGCTTTGCTACACTTTCAAGTATCTGAAAGACGGCCGCAAGGACGCCGAAGACCATGTCCTGGGCACGCCCGCGTACATCTCGCCCGAGCAGGTATTCGGCGACGTCGAGCCGGACTGCCGCGCCGACATCTATTCGCTTGCCGCGTCGCTCTACCATCTTTCGACGGGAAGAGTGCTTTTTCCCGGGATGGGCAACGAGGAGATGATGCGCGCGCATTGCAGCGAAACCGCTCAGGCCAAGGATCCCCGCTTCTACCGTCCGGAGCTTACCGAAGGCTTCTGCCAGATGCTGGAGGCAATGCTCGTCAAAGACCGCGACTACAGAGTGGCCGCTTGGTCGGACGTCTTCGAAATGTGCCGCCTTGTGGAAAAAGGCGTTTCGTTCAAGCCCCGCGCCACGCCGGGCGTGTCGTCGCTCAAGCTGGACGCCGGTCGGTAGCGGGGCGTCCGCCGCGCAGCGCGAGAAGCCTGCCGTAGTCCACATTGCGCATCAGTTCGCCGAGGTTGTGCCGCTCCCACAAGCCGTCGCTCTTGAAGTTGTCGTCTATGCGATATTTGAGATCGTACCAGCCGTCCGCGCCGTACGGTATGCAGGTCATGCACTCGCCTTCGGCGAGCGAAAGCATGGAGAAGCGCCCCGCCGGTATGTTGGTCACGACGTTGGCGCCGGCAAGCTGCAGCGGGCAGTGCGCGTTGTCGGTATACGTCCTGCCGTCGCCGAGTTTTTCGAGAATCTCGCGCGTCGAACCTATATGGAAGAATTCGCAGGACTCGTCCGCGATATTCACGTGAAAGCCGGCGAACCCACCGAGAAGCATCTTCGGGAATTCTTCGTATATGTCGCCGGCCACGGGAAGCGATGTCATTTTCGCGGCGGTAGGCCAGTCGATGAACATCACGCCCGTGTCGATCAAGTGGCGGCCGGTATCGACCTGGGGCTTCTGCTTGAAATCGAGAACCGGCACGGCGCCGTTGCCGCCTTCTGCAATGTATACGCCGTGGCGTCGCGCCTCGTGCGGACCGTCCGGATACGCTACGCCCGAAACCCCGGGCCGGGTGAAGTCCACCGCGCCGTATTCGAACTTCGGCAGCACGTCGCCAGAGACGACCACCACTCCGCCGTCGCCGGGAAGCGGCAGCCGCGACATCGCTTCGACTATGTGTTCGAACATGCTCCGTCCATCCGGCATGGGCACGAAAGCCTTGCCCATCGCCGCGTAGCCGGGAGTGCGCCTCGCGTCCCCGCCAGAGTGGCAGACCAGGACCGAGCCTTTGGCCCTGCCTGCGTCCGACAGTTTTTGCAGGAGATTGACGGTCGCGCCGAGAGACCCGACGCGGCGTCCGCCCGGGTCCGGCACGACAACGACATTGCCGCGCCCTTCGACCTGGGCCTCATAGCCTCTGGCCTGCGCTTCGTTTGCCGCTGTTATCGCTATCGTGTCGAACATGGCGAACGCTTCATCTGGCGGCGAGCTTTTCCTTGATTGCCTTGACTTCCGCCTTGAGCTTCGCGAGCATCTTCGGCACGAGCACTCTGCCGCCGAAATCTTTCATAGGTTCGGCAGGCGTGCCTATGACATAGCGCGAGGAACCGTCGAGGGACTGCGGCACTCCCGCCTGGGGGCCGACCTGCACCCCGTCGGCGATTTTGATGTGGCCGGAAATGCCGGCCTGCGCCCATATGAGGCAGCCGTATCCAATCTCGGTGGAACCCGCCACCCCGGATTGCGCGATGAGTCCGGAATACCCCTTCACCTTCACGTTGTGGCCGATTTGCACCAGATTGTCGATCTTTGTCATCGGGCCGATGTATGTGCGCCCGATTCTGGCGCGGTCGATCGTCGTGTTGGAACCGATCTCGACGCCATCGCCGATTT
>CAMOXA010000104.1 GCA_946628745.1 uncultured Verrucomicrobiota bacterium
ATGTCGGGGAAAGGCTCCTCCGAAAGCGTCTGCGCGATGATCTGGGGCGCGTTCGGTCCGTCGAACGGCGGCTTGCCGGCGATCATCTCGAAGAGCACTACGCCAAGCGAGTATATGTCGGCGCGGGTGTCGACGCGCGATGCGTCCAGCGCCTGCTCTGGCGCGACGTAGGACGGTGTGCCGAAAACGCTTTCTGTCGTGGTGTTCAGCGAGTCGGCGATGTCGTCGGACTTCGCGATGCCGAGATCCACAAGCTTGACGAGGCCGTCCGGCTGGATCATTATGTTCTCGGGCTTTATGTCGCGATGGACGACGTGGTAGCGCTGGGCCGCCTCGAGGGCGCTGGCGACCTGCATGACGACCTCGACGGCGCGGTCGGGCTCGAACCTGCCGGCGAAGGCGATCGCCTGGCGGAGGTCCCCGCCGGAGACGTAGTCCATGACAAGATAGTAAAGGCCGCGTTCCTCGTCGAACCCGCAGTCGTGCACAGCGACGAGATTCGGGTGGCGTATTCTGGTGGCGATCTTCGCCTCGCGCAGGAAGCGTTTCACGTAGCTGTCGTTAGATTTGGCGACTTCCGGGAAAAGCACTTTCAGGGCGAAGAGCGTATCGAGCATTTCGTGGCGCACGAGATACACCGCGCCCAGTCCGCCATTGCCGAGCAGCCGCTCGACGACATAGCCGCGGAACCTGTCGCCTGTCGCGAAAACATCCTCGTGGCCGAAGTTCACGAGTCCCCTCCGATCCTGAACGCGACAATGGTGTAGTTGTCCTCCGCGCCGGCTTCCACAATAAGCCTGGCGAGGCGGCGGACGATTTCGTCGGTCTGGCCGCCCGCGGCACACGCCTCGCGAATCGTCTCCTGCGCCAGCATGTCGTACACGCCGTCCGTGCATACGAGATAGAGGTCGCCGCTCTTGACGTCGATCTTGCGCCACTCGGTCTGCACGTCCGGCTCGATACCCACCGCGCGCGTAAGTATGTGGGCGAGCATTCCGGCGCGAGCGCCTAGCTGCGCCGCGGCCGCTCGGCTCGCGGCCTTGCTGCGGCTCAGTTCGCCTGCGAGCGTGTGGTCGTGGGTGAGCTGCGCGAGTTCGCCGCCGCGATAGCGGTACGCGCGGCTGTCGCCCACGTAGCCGATTACGCCGTCGCCTGTGCGTTCGCGGTCTATCATCAACGCCGTCACCGTAGTCGCCATTTGACGGTAGCCCGCTTTCTTGGCGTACTCGCGTATCTCGCTGTTCGCCTCGCGCACCGCACCTGCGGCGGCCTTGACCATTCCGGGGAAGTCCTTCGACCGCGAAACCATCCGCTTCATCGCGGCGCACGCTATCTCGCTCGCCTTCGCGCCCCCTTCGCCGCCCCCCATGCCGTCCGCGACGCAGAAAAATCCGCGCTCGCACAGCACCAAAAAGTGATCTTGGTTGTCCGGACGCACGAGGCCGCGCTCGCTCAATGTGGCGAACTCGACCGGCACGCCGGTTTTTCGCCTGCAGAAAACGGATTTGACGAATTCGAACATTCTCATTTCCCTCCCGTTGTATTTACAAATGCGGCTGCCAGCGCGAAAATCGCCAGCGCCATCGCCGCGATCGCGGCGACCACGCTCACATCCATGTACCACGGCGTCGCGGACGCCGGTCTTTGGGCGCCGCCGCGCAACATCGCCTGGGGCAGAACGCGCTTTATCCGCTCCGGGCTCGCCAGCAGATCGGCGGCCATCCTGGCCGATGACAACCGCATCGCGGGATTCGGCATCGTAAGCGCGGCGACAAGGGCCGCCAGACCGTCCGGGGTGTCGCCGCGGACGGTTCTCACATCGGGGAAGCGGACGCCTTCTATCGCCTTGGCGAAAGCTCTCATCGCGCTCTCGCCCGAATTGGGACGGCGCCCGGCGAGCATCTCCCAGATCATCACACCGAGGGAGAAGAGGTCTGCCCGGCTGTCGACGGTGCGGGAATCGAGCATCTGCTCGGGGGCCATGTAAGCGGGGGTGCCGACGACATCGCGCGCGCTCGTCACCCTCGCCTCGTCGTCCGTAGTCCTCGCGAAGCGCGAGATGCCGAGATCTGCGAGCTTCGCCGTCCCGCAGGCGTCGAAGAGCACATTGTCGGGCTTGACGTCGCGGTGCACCATTCCGCAAGACTCGACGAACGCGAGCGCCTCGGCGACACCGGCGGCGACTGCGGCGACGGTGTCGACGGGCAGTCCGCGCGGGTGGGCGTTTATCGCCTCGCGCAGCGAACCGCCGCGCATGTATTCCATCACGAGGTAGCAAAGCCCCGTGTCTGGATCCAGCCCGGCGTCGTACACTTCGACGAGATTGGGATGGCGCGAGCGCATCGAGAACTCGGCCTCGCGCTTGAAACGCTCGACGAAATCGGGCTCGTCGCCAGCGACGTCCGGCGAGAGTACTTTGACGGCGTACTGCACGCCCGGCTGGGGGGCGTCGACAAGGAACACCTCGCCCATACCGCCCTTGCCGAGCCGCCGGACAATGTGGTAGTTCCCGAAAAAATCTCCGGGGCGGATCGTCGTCGTCAGCCTGCCGCGTGCCAATGGGCGGGTTCCGCTCACTTGACCGGCAACAGCTTCTCCTGTCCGTTCATGTACGGACGGAGCACTTCTGGTATCGTGACCGAGCCGTCCGCATTCTGGTGCTGCTCCAGAAGAGCGACCATGAGCCTCGGCAGCGCGACGCCGGAACCGTTCAGCGTATGGACGAGCCTTGTCTTGCCGTCGGCGTCCTTGAAGCGGCAGTTGAGACGGCGCGCCTGATAGTCGGTGAAGCAGCTGCACGAGCTGACCTCGAGCCACTGCTGCTCGCCGGGCGCCCACAGCTCCAGGTCGTAGCACTTCGCCGCCGAAAAGCCCATGTCGCCCGAACAGAGCTGAAGCACGCGGAAGTGCAGCCCGAGCCCCGTGAGAACCGCCTCGGCTTCCTTGACCAGCGTTTCAAGCTGGACGAACGACGTGTCGGGATGGACGAAGTTGACCATCTCCACCTTGTCGAACTGGTGCACTCGCAGCATGCCGCGCGTCATCTTGCCGGCCGACCCCGCCTCGCGGCGGAAGCACGGCGTGTACGCGGTGAGCTTCACGGGCAGGTCTTTCGCCTGCAGAATGTCGTCGCGATAGTAGTTGGTGACTGGCACTTCGGCCGTGGGTATGAGCCAGAAATCGTCAATCTGGCAGTGGTACAGATCTTCGGCGAACTTCGGGAGCTGCCCGGTGCCGGTCATCGAGTCCGAATTGACCACGAACGGCGGCAGCATCTCGGTGTAGCCCTGGGTCTGGCAGTGCAGGTCGAGCATGTACTGTATAAGCGCCCTCTGAAGCTTCGCGCCCTGGCCGAGTATTATCGGGAAGCCCGTCCCGGTAAGTTTGACGCCGCGAGGGAAATCGAAGATGCCCAGCTTTTCGCCGATGGCCATGTGGTCGAGAATCTTGAAATCAGGATCCTTCCATTCGCCCACCTTGCGCACGACGACATTCGCCGAGCTGTCCATCCCGGTCGGAATCTCCGGCGCGGGGATGTTGGGTATCATCAGCAGCGTCTCCCGAAGGTCGTGCTCGACCTCGGCGAGTTCCTTGTCGATTTCGGCGATGCGGTCGCCGACCTTTCTCATCTCGTCCTTGGCGGCCGCGATGTCGCCGCCCTCCTTGGCGATCTTGCCGATTTCCTTTGAAGCGGCGTTGCGCTTCGCCTTGAGAGTCTCAGTCTCGCCGACAAGCGCCCTGCGGCGCGCATCGAGGTCGCGCGCCTTCTCGAGCACTGCCCTGTCGACTCCGCGGCGCGCGAGCGCGGCGGTTGTCTCTTCAAACTCTTCTCTCAGTTTCTTTATGTCTATCATTTGTGTTCTCCTGAAAAATAACAGATTGATATTATATCACTTTTCAGCGGCCGGGGCTAGTGCCAAGCCGCCAATATGAAAGATACTCTATGTTGCCCATCTCCCGTCCGCGCACCGGCGACTCCTCCAGGCCGAGCAGTTCGAGAGCGAGTTCGCTTCGGGCGAACTCCACAATGGAATCGCGGGCGGCGAGTCTCGTCGCCTCGTCTCTGACGAGACCGCCCGGCGCATTGCCGCGCCCCGCCTCGAACTGCGGCTTTATGAGCGCGACTATCTCGCCGCCGGGCCGGAGCACGCCGCATATCGGCGGGAGTATGAGACGAAGGGATATGAATGAAACGTCGGTGACGGCGAGTGTCGGCGTCTCGGGCAGGTCCGCAGGCGTCATATAGCGGGCGTTGAAATTCTCTTTGACCCACACTCTCGGGTCGACGCGCAAAGTCCACGCCAGCTGGTTCGTGCCCACGTCGACGGCCATTACGCGCTTCGCGCCATGCTGAAGAAGGCAGTCGGTGAAGCCGCCTGTCGAGCTGCCGACGTCCAGGCAGACCCTGCCGTCTGCCGAAAGCCCGGGGAACTTCGCGAACGCGCCTTCGAGTTTTTCGCCGCCCCTGGAGACGAAGCGCGGCGGCGAAACCACTTCAAGCGGCGCGTTCGCGTCCACGAGACGCGACGGCTTGCGTTCGACCTGTCCGGCCACGCGAACCTTGCCTTCCATCACTACAGCCTGCGCCCGCGTGCGGCTTTCGCACAGCCCGCGCTCGACAAGAAGGATGTCGACACGCTTTTTCACTTGGTCTGCAGAATCGGCTCGACGGAGCGCACGGCGTCGCGGGATATGCTGCGGGTTATGCCCATCGAAACCTCGATTATGTAGGCATTGGCGTCGCTGCTGACCAGCACTCCCTCGATGGTGCCTGTCGCGGTGACAAGGCGGATGTCGGGAGTGAACACGCGTTTGAGCTTTACATTCACCTGCGTGGCCTTCGTCGCCTCGACGACCGGATGCTTCACGACCTCGGCATGGCCCTGGCATTTGATGACGAGAGTGTGTTCGCCGTCCTTCAGATTGGGCACGATGAGAGTGTCGCTGGCGTCGGCGCCACCGGCCTTGGTGACCCCGCAGAACTTGCCGTCGACATAGACGGAAGCGCCCGCAGGCATCGTGCGGACCTCCAGACTGCCCAGGACGCTCACCAGACGGAACTCTTCGGCGACCACCTCGCCGCGGCCGACCGATATAAACCGCTCGACCGTGCCGTAGCCGTCCAATTCGGCGCGGACCCTGTACGACTTGGGGACGAGATCCTTGGCGATGACCGGCGCCTTGCCCTGAGCCTCGTCGTCGATGTAGAACCTCGCGCCGTCCGGCACCGATGTAAGGCGCATCATTCCCGGCTGCGGACGCATCGCGACGAAGAGATCCTGCACGTCGCCGGCGTTTATGGCGATCTCGCGCGTCTCCGCCACATATCCGGGACGGGCGAGCGTGATCGACACGCGGCCCTTCGGTATTCCCGAGACCGACAGCGGCGTCTGGCCGCGGGCTATCCCGTTCAGGGTGACGTCCGCTCCGGCCGGTTCGCTGGTGATCTTGACGACGCCCGAATCGAGAACGAGATTCACGTTTCTCACAAGCGGGGCGCGACCGTCGAAACGCACTTCAAGCTTGCGGTTCTGGTAACCGGTTTTGCGAAGCATGAGGCTGTGGACGTCCTTCGCGTTGAGCGATGTAATAAGGCGCGGCGTTTCGCCGAGAGAGTAGCCGTCGAGCGATATCTCGGCGCCGGCCGGTTCGGTGGTGACAAGAAGCAACCCTTTGACCGGCACCATGTCCTCATGTCTCGCAACATGGGCGCCTTCAG
>CAMOXA010000105.1 GCA_946628745.1 uncultured Verrucomicrobiota bacterium
CGGCTTGGGCGGCGCCTTCCGGTCCGCCGCGCCGGACGGCTTCTCCTGTTTCGCCTCGACTGCGCCCGCCGCAGCCAGCGCGCCGCCGGCGGCGAGGAAGCCTCTTCTTGTCATGAATCCGCTCATTTGCCTTCCCTCCTGCCGAAGAGATAAATCTTGTTTTCGCTGCCGTTCGCGAGCCGCTTGATGTTCGCGCGATGCTTCCATATGACGAAAAGCGCTATCGCCGTCACCAGCACGCACTGCGGCAGGTCGGCTCTGCCGCGCGTGCCGAGAACCGGGAACCAGACCGCGACCGCGAGAAACGCCGCCGCCGTGCAGCTGCCGAGCGATATGTAGTGCGACACGGCGAAGACGACCGCGAAAAGCGCGAACGCGACGCCGACCAGCCCGGGCATGAGCGCGACAAGCATTCCAAACGCGGTCGCGACGCCTTTGCCGCCCTTGAACTTCATGTACGGCGTCAGCATGTGGCCGACGACGCACGCTATGCCCACGCAAAGCGGCAGCCACGACGCGAACCGGGGCGGACCGAACTTCAGCGCGGCGAGCGTAGGCAGAAGGCCCTTGAGAAAGTCGCACGCGAAAGCAGCGAGACCTGCCTTCTTGCCGACCGTGCGGAACACGTTCGTCGCGCCGATGTTCTTCGAACCTGCCGTGCGAACGTCGACCCCGTTGGCCTTGCCGATGAGAAAGCCGAACGGTATCCCGCCGGCGAGATATGCGGCGGCTAGCCAAATCGCTGGTGCTAGAATATCTTTCATGTCTCTTATTATACCAAATCCGCACGTTCCGCGCTAGTAGTCGAGCTGGCTGCCGCCAATCGTCTCGCGGAGTATGGAGTCGCCGGGGACCTTGGTAGGATCTGTCGCGTGTACCGACGCCAGCAGCGCCGACAGCATCTCGGCCTTGGCCTCGTCGGGGCTTTTCATCTTGACGACTTCCAGCAGGCCCGATACGTACGGCTTCAGTACGGCCAGTTCGTACTCGAGGCCCGAGTCGAACTCGCTGTCGGCATTCGCGCGGAACGGATCTATCCACTTCCGCTCGCCCGCGAGAACCTTCGGCCACATCCTGAAAGTGTCCACCGGGCTCATCTTGCGGAACTGGTTGTCTCTGACTATTCGCCTGAGGAGCCGGCCGTCGGTCGGCGGCAGCCGCGAATTCGCGAAGACGACCGGCTGGGTCTTCGGCTCGATGAACAGGCGGTATTTGCACCCGTCGTCCACGTCTTCTGTCAAGCGCGGATTCAGCGCGTGTATGCCTTCGAGGACGATTATGCCGCCGGGCTTTAGAGACGTCTCCGTCTCCTCGTCGAAGCCGTCGTGCTTGACGAAATCGAAACGCCTCATGCGGACGCTTTCGCCGCGCATCAACGCGTTGATGTCGGCCGCGAGCCTCGGCATGTCGACACACTCTACCGTCTCGTAGTCCAGTTCGCCGTTTTCGTCGCGGGGGTTGCGCTTGTCGCCAACGAAGTAGTCGTCCGTGGACAGGTGCAGCGCGGCGGCGCCGTTCACTCTCAGCTGGGTGCACAGCCTCTTGGCGGTCGTGGTCTTGCCGGCGGACGACGCGCCCGCCAGAAGTACGAGCCGCACGCCTGGCCGGCGCGCGACGATTCCGTCGGCGATTCTGGACAGGCTCTTGACCTGCCGCGCTTCGCACACTCTTATGAACTCGTCAATCTCGCCGGAGTCCACCGCGGCGTTAAGTTCGTCAATCGTCATCTCCCGCCCCTTCCGGCCCAGCCGAGCTTTCTCGACAGGACCTCGTATGGATTGTATCCGTCGAATTCGACGAACGAAGCGTACTCGGGCGACTTGCGCAGCTCGAGCGATTCGCCGTCGTCAAGCATCATGGCGTTCACGCCGTCGGCGTACACGCCGATTTTGCCGTCGCGCTCTTCGTCGCGCGCCCTGGACGTTACCGTCATGACGACACTGTCGTTCAAAACCACGGGGCGTATGCCGAGCGCGTGCGGATTCATCGGCGTGACGACGAAGCTCGCCGAGTCCGGCATCACAACGGGGCCGCCCGCCGACAGCGAATATGCCGTCGAGCCTGTCGGCGTCGCGAAGACGAGACCGTCCGCAAAATAGCGCGAGGCCCCGCGCCCGTCCACCGCCAGATCGAGCACGGCCGCATGTCCCGAAAGCTCGCGCATGAGAACTATGTCGTTGAGCGCGAGAGCGGTCCGTTCGCCGCCGCCCGCCCTGCGCGCTTCGAGCATCGTGCGGCGCGAGATTCGCCAGCGCCCTTCCGCGAGCATCGCCAGGGCCTTGCGGAAATCCCGGCGTTCGACGCTCGCGAGGTACCCTAGCCCGCCGAGGTTGAATCCGGCGACGGGCGGCGCGCAGTATCGTGCCGTCGCCGCCGAGCGCGATCACCACGTCGGCGTCGTCCCCCTTCGCGCACAGCTCGAGCCCGAACCCGCCAAGCGCCGCGGCGAGAGATTCGTAGGCGGCCTTCGCCTCCGGCTTGGAGCTGTTGACGTGAAAGTGGACGCGGCGTATGCTCATGAATGGTCTCTCGCCTCCGCCGCGCGCAGGAGTTCGCGGTTCTTCTCGCCGAGCGCGGGCTTTTTCTTGAAGCTCGCCACAAGCGCCGTCTCGAGGTTTTCGTCCGACAGCCCCGTGCATTTGAACTTTTTGAGAGCCGCGAGCATCATCGTGTTCGCCGCCTTCGGCACGCCGAACTCTTCGGCCATTTTGACGGCCGGCCAGCGCACGAGCCGTACGCCTTCGGGCGGGTCGGCGACCACTGGAACCGTCGCGTCGACGATTATCGTGCCGCCCTTTTTGACATCGCCCGCGAAACGCTCGTAGGCCGGCTGGTTCATGCATACGAGAACATCTGGATGCTCCACCGCCGGCGAGCCTATGGGCGTGCCTGAGACCACGACGGAGCAATTGGCGCTGCCGCCGCGCTGCTCCGGCCCGTAGCTCGGGAACCACAGCGTGTGGCGGCGCTCGAGGCGGGCGGCCTCGGCGATGCATAGCCCGAGCGAGAGGATGCCCTGCCCGCCGTAGCCGGCGAACTTGAAGCGGCGCTCTTCGAACGAAGGGTCGTCGGCCGCCGGCGGCACCGCGTCCTTTTCGGCGAACAGTTCGCGGCACGACGCCGCGCGCGGTATCTCCCGCGGCGCGAGGCCTTCGCCGGCGCTGTCGCGAAAGACGCCGAGAGGGAATTCGGCCTCCATCTCGTTGATGCAGAACGCCGCGGCCTTGTCCGGCGTCATCTTGAAATTCGTCGGGCACGGCGCGAGAATCTCCAGAAGCGCGTAGCCCTTCCGGTCGCGCTGTATCTCGAACACTTTGCGTATCGCCTGCTTCGCCTGCATTATGCGCTTCGTGTCGGCGACAGAGACGCGCGCAATGTAGACCGGCGCCTTGAGCTGGGCGAAGACCTCGCACACGTGCAGAGGATGTCCCGTCAGCGCCGGATCGCGCCCGAACGGTGTCGTGGTCGTCGTCTCGCCGTCCAATGTGGTCGGCGCCATCTGTCCGCCGGTCATGCCGTAGAGCGAGTTGTTCACGAATATGCAGCCGAAACGCTCGCCGCGTGCCGCCGCCTGGAACGCGTTGTTGAACCCGATCGCGCCGAGGTCCCCGTCGCCCTGGTAGGCGATCGTGACCGCGTCGGGCCTCGCGCGCGAAACGCCGGTCGCCGCGGCGCTCGCCCGTCCGTGCGCCGCCGAAATGTGCGCGGCGTCCCAGTAGTAGTAGGTGAAAACGCCGCATCCCACAGGATCGACGAATATCGTCCTGTCCTGCAGCCCCAGATCTGCGCACGCCTCGGCGATGAGCTTGTTGATGATGCCGTGTCCGCATCCGGGGCAGTAGTGGGTGTAGCTCACGTTCTTGCCGCTGCGCGGGAACGACTCGTACATTCCCCTCTGTTCGATGTTCGCCATCAGATCATCTCCTTTGCGGCCTTGACCGCGTCGTCGACCGACACAACCTCCCCGCCCATGCGATGGACCATCCTGACGGACGCCGCCTCGGCGCCCAGTCCGGCCTTCGCCAGATTCAGCCGCACGTCGTCGGCGAACTGCCCGGCGTCGAGTTCTATCGTCATGATCTTCCTGCCGCGCGCGGCGGCCGCGAGCGCCTCCCGCGGGAACGGATTCAGCGTAACCGGACGGAACACCCCGGCCTTCACCCCGGCCCGGCGCAGCTCGCCGGCCGCGGTGCTCGCGATTCTGCCGGATATGCCGAACGCGACTATGACGAGCTCGGCGTCGTCCGTCATCTTCGATTCACTCATGGCGTCGGCGGCCATCCTCGCGTACTTCTCCTGCAGGTGGCGGTTGAATTCCTCCTGCTGCGCGGCGTCGAGATATATGGACTTGACGAGATTGCGGCGCGTCTCGGGCCGGCCCTCGGCGGCCCATGCCGAGAAGTCGGGGCGCGGCGATTCCTCCTCCGGCAGCTCGACGCTTTCCATCATCTGGCCCTGGAGCCCGTCCGCGAAAACCACGGCGGGAGTGCGCCACTTGGCGGACATCTCGAAAGCCTTGACGGTCAAATCGAACATCTCCTGCGCGCTCGCCGGCGCCAGCGTGAACGTCTGGTAGCTGCCGTGTCCGCCACCCTTTACGGCCGGCGTGTAGTCGGACTGCTCCGGATACACGTTGCCGAGTCCCGGGCCCGCGCGGTTCACGTCCACCACGACCGCCGGCAGCTCCGCCCCGGCGAGGTAGCTTATTCCCTCTTGCATCAGCGAAAAACCGGGACCGCTTGTCGCCGTCATGCAAAGCCTGCCCGCGCCCGCGGCGCCGAACATCATGTTCACGGACGCCGTCTCGCACTCCGCCTGGACGAACGTCCTGCCGAGCATCGGGAACCACTTGGCCGCGCCGTGGGCGATCTCGCTCGCCGGAGTTATCGGGTAGCCGAAATACAGGTCGCACCCCGCATACAGGGCTCCCATCACGACCGCCTCGTTGCTTTTCACGAACTTTGTCATTTCTCGATCCTCAACGCATAAGGTTCGGGACAGTTGTAGAAGCAGATTCCGCAGCTTATGCAGCCTTCGCCTTTGTATTCAACGGATTTTATGCCCATGGAGTTCAGCCTCTCGCCGATCTCAAGACACTTTTTCGGGCACGCGGCGACACAGCGTCCGCACCCCTTGCAGTTTTCTTTCTCGACAACCACCATTTGCTTTTTATCTCCAGATCAAAACCTGCGGACCATCCGCCCCCAAGCAATCAGCCGCCATTCGACCAAAGCGCCTTCGGGCTTAAGGACTTCAGGGATAGTCCGCAGGCAAAGTCAACACCTCGCATCCGTCGTCGGTTATCGCGACGGTATGCTCGAAATGCGCGGACAGGCACCTGTCGCGCGTGACGACGGTCCATCTGTTTTCGAGGACGTCCGTCCTCTCGCCCGCTTTCGTCATGGCGATCATCGGTTCGATCGCGATGGTCATGCCGGGCTTGAGGACGAGCTTCGTGCCCGGCTCGCCGTAGTTCGGCACCGGCGGATCTTCATGCACAGTCTTGCCGACGCCGTGGCCGATCCAGTCGCGGACGACGCCGAATCCCGCGTCCTCGGCGACTTTCTGTATCGCGTAGCCGACGTCGCCGAGATGGACGCCCGGGCCGCAGGCTGCGATTCCGGCCGCGAGGCAGCGCTTGGTGGTCTCGACGAGTCTGAGCGTCTCA
>CAMOXA010000106.1 GCA_946628745.1 uncultured Verrucomicrobiota bacterium
TGCACCAGGCCGTCGAGGCGAAGGAGGGCGTGGAGATCGAGAAGGAGTCGCAGACGCTGGCGACGATCACCATCCAGAACTACTTCCGCCTCTACAAGAAGCTCTCCGGCATGACGGGCACGGCCGAGACCGAGGCCCGCGAGTTCAAGGACATCTACAAGCTGGACGTCGTCTCGATACCGACAAACAAGCCGGTGAACCGCATAGACGGCAACGACCAGATATACCGTACCCAGCGTGAAAAGTTCAAGGCAATCATCGCTGATGTCGCCCGCCGCCACAAAAAAGGCCAGCCGATTCTTCTGGGCACCGTGACAGTCGACACTTCGGAGATTCTTTCGAAGATGCTCAAGATGGCCCGGATCCCGCACGAAGTGCTGAACGCGAAAAACCATGCGCGCGAGGCCGAAATCGTCGCTTTGGCGGGCATGAAGGGTTCCGTGACGATAGCGACCAACATGGCAGGCCGCGGCACGGACATCAAGCTCGGCGAAGGCGTGACCGAACTTGGCGGACTGCATGTCATCGGCTCCGAGCGGCACGAGTCGCGGCGAATCGACCGCCAGCTGCGCGGGCGCTGTTCGCGCCAGGGCGACCCCGGCAGCTCCCAGTTCTTCATCTCGCTGGAAGACCAGCTCATGCGTCTTTTCGGTTCGCAGAGGATTGCCGGTCTCATGCAGCGTCTCGGCCTCAAGGAAGGCGAGGTCATGGAGCACAAGTGGCTCAACCGTTCCGTCGAGACCGCCCAGCGCCGCGTCGAGCAGCAGCATTACGCGATACGCAAGCGCACGCTCGAGTACGACGACGTGATGAACAAGCAGCGCGCCATCGTCTACGAGCTTCGCGGCCGCATACTCAACGGCGACCAGGCGACAGTGCACGGACTCGTGCTCGACGTCATCAACGACCTCGTCCGCACCCAGTGCGACAGGTTCCTCTTCAGCGAGAAGGACGGGCAGATCGGCGATTTCCTCGCGTGGCTTGGCGTGACATTCCCGGTTACGGTAACCGAGGAGGAACTGAAGCCGCTTCTAGGCAAGCCCGTCGAAGCGGGCGATCTTGTGTATTCTCGCGTCGAGGAGGCCTACGAGTCGAAGTGCGCCGGCGAAGATCCCGACACGTTGCCTTTCATGGAGCGCGGGGTTTTTCTGAGCGTCATCGACCGCGAGTGGCAGGATTATCTGAGGGCGATGGACGATCTCAGGCACGGCGTGAACCTCAGGGCCTACGGCCAGCGCGACCCGCTGATCGAATACAAGAAAGAAGCCTTCGAAATGTTCGAGCAGCTGATGAACTCCATAAAGACGAAGGTTGTCTCGAGCGAGTTCCGCAGCACCACGGCGGCGAACCTTCGCCGGATGTTCGCCGCGATGGAGGCGGCCAAGGCGCGTGCGCGCACGAACGAAAGCGCAATTTCGGTCGACGGCGACGCTTCGGCCGGCGAGCCCGCGCCCCGCGCCGCCGCGCCCGCGCCCGCTCCGGCGCCGGCGGCTCCTGCGGACAACAGAAAGGCTGTCGCAGACGTCTTTGCGTCCATGATGTCCCGCCCCGCGCGCGTAGTGCAAGCGCCATTGCCGAATGGACTGCCCACGCCGCGCCACGACGTGGTCGGGCGCAACGATCCGTGCCCGTGTGGGTCCGGCAAGAAGTACAAAAAATGCTGTGGGAGGAACATCGCATGACTACTGCAATAATTGTGGCCGCCGGCAAATCCGAGAGGATGGGGCCGGGAACAGACAAAGCGTTTCTCAGTCTTGTCAGCAAACCGGTTGTGGCGTGGTCGCTTTTGGCGTTCGAGCGTTGCCCCGACATCGACAAAATCGTGCTGGTCGTAAGGAAAGACCAGATTGTCGCGTCCAAAGCCGTCGTCAAGATGTTCGGGATATCGAAGATGCATGCGATTGTCGCAGGCGGCCAGCGCCGGCAGGATTCCGTCCAGGCGGGTCTCGCCGCATGCGATCTCGACACGAGATTCGTCGTCATACACGACGGCGCGCGGCCTTGCGTCACGCCAGAGACGATATCCGAAGTGGCCAAGGCCGTAAGGCGCTTCAGCGCGGTCACTGTCGGCCGCCGCATCACCGATACGGTCAAGCGGATCGTCAAAGGCTCGTTCATCGAGGGCACCGAGGACCGCGAAAAGCTGTGGGTCGTGCAGACCCCGCAGGCGTTTCTCATCAAGACGATCCGCGCGGCATACAAGGCTCTCGGCAAGAAAGAGGTGACGGACGACTGCCAGGCCGTCGAACTTATTGGCGAGACGATAAAGATATTGGAGAACCGCCAGCCGAATTTCAAGATAACCACGGTAGAGGATCTTCAAGTGGCCGGCGCGCTGCTAAAGTAACATGGGTAGACTAATAGCGATATTAGGTGACATTCACGCGAATCTCGACGCTTTGAACGTCGTCCTTGACGATTGCCGGGAACAGGGAGTCACGGAATATCTCTGTACCGGCGACGTTGTCGGCTACTGTGCGTGTCCGCACGAATGTCTGGAAATCATCCGCAATCTCGGCTGCCCCGTCGTGAAGGGCAACCACGACCATTATGTGGCCTCGCAGCAGAGCCTGGAGGATTTCAACCCCCACGCCGCCGCGGGAGTCATGTGGACGCGCGGACAGTTGAACGGCGAAGAACTGGCGTATCTCAACGATTTGCCGTTCACCGTCACCAAAATGGGTTTGACGCTCGTGCATTCGACGATGGACCATCCGGAGAACTTTGGATACGTCTTCGACAACCAGCAGGCCGAGACCAACTTCATCCGGCAGAAGACGCCGATATGCTTCCACGGGCACACGCACTGTCCGATGATATACGAGAAGCAGATGGCCGGCGTATACCGCATCGACCCGCAGGATGTCGTTTTGAGAGCCGGGCGCAAGTACTTCATCAACGTCGGTTCTGTCGGGCAGCCGCGCGACGGCGACCCGAGGGCTACATACGTGATATACGAGCCGCTGTCGAGGAAGGTCGTCTACAGAAGGCTGAACTACGATATCGCCGCCGCGCAGGCGAGGATTCGCGAAGCGGGGCTGCCGGAAAGACTGGCCGAGCGGCTTTCGTACGGGCAGTAGACCCGCGTTCGCCGCTGGTGCGGCGGGACGAAACAAGTTTAATCATATCGAGGTGTCAACATGTCAGAAGCTCAAGAGAGCAATTACAACGCAGAGAACATTCAGGTCCTGGAGGGGATGGAGGCCGTCAGAAAGCGTCCCGCCATGTACATAGGCGACACGGGCGAGCGGGGCTACCACCACTTGGTCTACGAGGTCGTCGACAACTCCATCGACGAAGCTCTCGCAGGGTATTGTTCGATGATCGACGTCATAATCAATCCCGACGGTTCTCTCACCGTCAAGGACAACGGCCGCGGCATCCCTGTGGACATGCACCCGACCCAGCACAAGCCGGCGATCGAGGTCGTGCTCACCATACTCCACGCGGGCGGAAAGTTCGACGGTTCCAACTACAAAGTCTCGGGTGGTCTGCACGGCGTCGGCGTCAGCTGCGTGAACGCGCTTTCGGACTGGATGAAGGTCGAGGTCAAGCGCGGCGGCAGAATCCACAGAATCGAGTTTTCGCGCGGACATGTCACTAAGCCTCTCGAAGTCGTCGGCGAGTGCGGCGACGAGACGGGGACGACGGTCACATTCTTCCCCGACCATACGATTTTTTCGTGCCACGCCTTCAAGTGGGAAATCCTCACGGCGCGTCTTCGCGAGCTGGCGTTTCTGAACAAAGGCGTGACGATACATTTTCGCGACGACGAGGGGGAGTCTCGCCACGAGGAGACGTTCCGCTACGACGGCGGGATCGACGAATTCGTCGAATACCTCAATCAGAACAAGAAGCCTCTGTCGCAAGTAATCCATTTTGAGGGCGCGAAGGAGGGTACGACCGGCATGGTCCAGGCCGAGGTCAGCCTGCAGTACACCGACGGCTACTCGACGCTTGAGCAGACCTATTGCAACAACATCCATACAATCGAAGGCGGCACGCATCTTTCAGGCTTTCGCAGGGCTCTGACGGCCACCATCAAGAAGTACGGGCTGGACAACAAGCTTCTCAAGGAGAAGGAATTCAATTCCCTTAGCGGCGACGACATGCGCGAAGGTCTCACTGTCGTCGTTTCCGTAAAGGTCCCCCAGCCACAGTTCGAGGGCCAGACGAAAACGAAGCTCGGCAACGGCGAGGTCGACGGGATAGTCGGCTCTATCGTGAGCGACAGGCTGATGACGTATTTTGAAGAGAACCCCTCCGTCGCCAAAGTGATAATAGAGAAGACGCTTCTGGCGGCGCGTGCGCGGGAAGCCGCGCGGATGGCGCGCGAATCGACCAGGCGCAAGGGTGTCATGGACGGGCTGTCGCTGCCCGGCAAGCTCCGCGACTGCTCCGAGCGCGATCCAGCCAAGACTGAACTCTACCTCGTGGAGGGAGACTCCGCCGGCGGTTCGGCCCAAACCGGACGCGACCGCGCCACCCAGGCCATACTGCCGCTGCGCGGCAAGGTTTTGAACGTCGAGAAGGCGCGCATAGACAGAATGCTCGCCAATGCCGAAATCAGGACGCTCATAACGGCGATCGGCTGCGGATTCGGCGAAGAGTGGGACATCTCAAAGGCGCGCTACCACAAGATTGTCATCATGACCGATGCCGATGTCGACGGCGCGCACATACGCACTCTGCTTTTGACTTTCTTCTACCGCAAGATGCCGGAACTTATCGAGCGCGGCTATGTGTACTTGGCCCAGCCGCCGCTCTACAAAGTCGAACGCAAGAAAAAGATCGAATACGTTCTTACCGACGGCGAACTTACCCAGAGGCTGCTGACGCTAGGGCTTGACGACTGCGAAGTCAAGGCGAAAGACGGCTCCGTCATGGACAAGGACCGCGCGAAGGCGCTCATGACGCTTTTGGCCGAGATCGAGACGACCGCCAAAATGGTTGAGGAGCGCGGATTCAACCCCGAAGAGCTTGTCGCCGCCGAGGGGACCGCCGGCTCGGGAGCGTCAATGCTCAAGAAGGAGTTCTCGTCGCTTTCCTCCTACGGCTACACGCCTTCGGACTGGTTCGGCGGAGAACTGAAGAAGCTCCTCGACGATGTGCGCGCTCACGGCAAGGTCGGTCTTTCGATCTACCGCTTCAAAGGTCTTGGCGAGATGGATGCGGATGAACTTTTCGACACTACGATGAATCCTGAAAAACGCCACATGCTGAGAGTCAAACTCTCGGACGCGGTAGCAGCCGACAGGATGTTCTCGCTGTTGATGGGCGATGAAGTGGAGCCGCGTCGCAAGTTCATCGAAGACAACGCGTTGAACGTCCGCAATCTGGACTTCTAGCCGATTCGCCGGGAGGTCGCCCCAGTATGGATAAACTCATAGTCATAGCAGGCAGCGGGGCGTATCCGAGGCTGATTGTGGAAGGCGCGAAAAAGGCCGGCGTCGGACAGGTCGACGTCGTGGCCATCAAGAGTTCGACCGGCCGCGCGACATGGAAGGCCGCCGACAATGTCCATTGGATAACCATTGGCGGAATCGCGGCGGGAATACGCTGGGTCGGGGCGAACGGATACGAAGGCGCGATTCTCGCCGGACAGGTGAATCCACTTTCGCTTTTCCGGGGACGCTTCGACGACGAGGTCAAGAGCTGGCTC
>CAMOXA010000107.1 GCA_946628745.1 uncultured Verrucomicrobiota bacterium
GCCGGCGTCGTGCTGGACAAGGTCGGTGCAAGATAGCGGAACTTTGGCTCAAGCCAGGCCATGAATAAAACGACTGCTACACTTGTCTGCCTCGCCGCCTCGTGTCTCGCATCGACCGCGGCGTGTGTTCGGCCGAAGGATGCGTCATGCGACGCGGAGCCGGCTAAAAAGCGGCTGTTTGTCCTGACGGACCTTGCGAACGAGCCGGACGACGAAGAGTCGCTCGTCAGACTCCTCGCGTACGCCAACGAGTTCGACATCGAGGGAATTGCGGCGACGACATCGTGCCATCTCAGGGAGAATCCGCGCGAGGACATACTCCGGCACACAATCGCCGCATACGGCGAGGCGTGGACGAATCTGTGCGTTCATGCGAAGGGCTATCCGCCAGCCGAGCGCGATGCCGCAACTTTTGCAATTGCGGACGGGGCGGAATTGTTGTATAATATCAACCAACTGCGGCAATCCGCCGCAAGTGCGCAACAGAACGAAAGGATGAATGATGAAGAAGTTCCTCGACAAGGATTTTCTGCTGGAGACGCCGGCCGCCAGAAAGCTCTTCCACGAGCATGCGGAGAAGATGCCGATAATCGACTACCATTGCCATATAAATCCCAGGGATATCGCTGAAGACAAGAGATACAAGACCGTTACGGAAGTCTGGCTCGGCGGCGACCACTACAAGTGGCGGCAGATGCGCACCTGCGGCGTGCCCGAAAGCGATATAACCGGCTCGAAGGATTCGGACCCCTACCGCACGTTCGAGGCATGGGCGAAGACGCTGCCGCGGCTTATCGGCAACCCGCTCTACCACTGGACGTATCTAGAGCTCAAAAACTACTTCGGCGTCACGGAGCAGCTCGACGGGGCGTCCGCCAAAAAGATTTACGCCAAGTGCAACAAGAAGCTCGCCCAGAAGTCGATGTCCGTAAGGGGTATCATAGCCCGGTCGAACGTCAAGCTCATATGCACGACCGACGATCCGGTTGACAGTCTGGAATGGCATGACAAAATCGCCGCCGACAAGACGTGCAAGGTCAAGGTTCTGCCGGCGTTCCGTCCCGACAAGGCTTTCAATGTCGACAAGAAACCGTTCGCCGGATATATCGCGAAGCTCGAAGGCGTCGTCGGTTTCAAGATCGCGAAGTTCGCCGATCTTACACGGGCTCTCGGCGAGAGAATAGAGTTCTTCGCTTCGAAGGGATGCAAGGTTTCGGATCACGGCCTCGACTACGCCGTCTACGCAGAGGCGACCGGCAAGGAGCTGGACAAGATACTCGCCGACGGCAGGGCGGGTCGCAAAATCGACGTCGAGACGGGCGACAAATTCCGCACCGCCGTCCTGAAATATCTCGCAGGCGAGTACGCGAAGCGCGGCTGGGTCATGCAGCTGCACTACGGGTGCATACGCGACAACTCCGACAAGATGATGGACGCCCTCGGCCCGGACACGGGCTTTGACGCGGTCGGCGACACGCGCGGCGCGAAGGCGCTCGCGAATCTGCTCAATTCGTTCGAACAGACCGGCTCCATGCCTAAAGTGATACTCTATTCTCTCAACCAGAACGACAACGAGATAATGGGCACTCTCGCGGGATGCTTCCAGACGGACGGGACGTTCCCCCAGCGCGTCCAGGTCGGTTCCGCCTGGTGGTTTAACGACCACAAGCTCGGCATGGAAAAGCAGCTGCGCGACCTCGCCAATCTGAGCGCACTCGCCGGCTTTGTCGGAATGTTGACGGACTCGCGCTCCTTCCTTTCCTATGCGCGCCACGAATACTTCCGGCGGATTCTATGCAATGTAATCGGCAAGTGGGTCGAAAACGGCGAAGTCATCGCCGACTTCAAGACGCTCGGCAAGATTGTCGAAGACATTTCATTCAACAACGCCAACGCTTATTTCGGCTTTGGACTGTAAGTCGCGAACCCGGGGCGCCGGAAACATTCCGCTACCGCAACGCCCCGGAAATATGCTATAATCTACGGCATGAAACACTACCTGGCAATTGACATAGGGGCGAGTTCCGGCCGCCACATACTCGGTTCAGTGCAAGACGGGAAGATCCGGCTTGACGAGGTCTACCGTTTCGCAAACGGCCAGATACGCAAGGACGGCCATGATTGCTGGAACATCGCGGGCCTCGTCGAGTCTGTGAAAGCCGGCATTGACGAGGCGGCGAAAAAGTGCGAAATCGCTTCTATAGGCATTGATACGTGGGGAGTGGACTTCGTCCTTCTCGACGAACACGGCGAGCTGTGCTCCGACGCGGTGGCCTATCGCGACGCGCGGACGGCGGGTGCCGACGCCGAAATCGAGGCGCGCGTCATGCAGTTCGACGAGCTCTACGCCAGGTGCGGAATCCAGAAAACGAGCTTCAATACCATCTACCAGCTCTGGGCGTTGAAGAAAGAGCATCCAGAACAGCTCGAGAAGGCGGCAAGTTTTCTGATGATTCCGGAGTATCTCAACTACGCTCTGACGGGGAACATAGTCCACGAGTACACCGACTCTTCCACTACGTCGCTTCTCGACGCCGCGAAGAAGGATTGGGACTACGACCTTATCGAAAAGCTCGGCCTGCCGCGCAGAATCTTCGGCAGACTGGAGATGCCCGGCGCGACTGTCGGCGAGTACAAGGGTATCAAGGTCGTGCTGCCGGCGATGCATGACACCGCGAGCGCATATCTCGCCGTCCCGGCGCGCGATGACAAGGCGGTGTACCTGTCGAGCGGCACGTGGTCGCTTCTCGGCGTGGAGAACGACGCGCCGATAACAACCGGGGCGAGCTGCGCGGCAAACTTCACGAACGAAGGCGGCGCGTGGGGGCGCTACAGGTTCCTCAAAAACATAATGGGCCTGTGGATGATTCAGTCGATACGCCGGGAACTGAACGGCGTGCAGTACGTAGAGGGCAAGGCGGCGGACGCGACGGCCGAGGCTCTGGAGACGCTCGCCGACTACGAGAAGGGCAGGGAGTATTCGTTCCAGGATCTTTCGATGATGGCCCGCGGCAACGGCTACAATGTCACCGTCGATGTGAACGACCAGAGGTTTTTGAACCCCAAGTCCATGATAGCCGAGGTTTCCGCCGCGGCGGCGGAGAACGGGCTCGCGCCGGCGACGGTCGGCGATCTGATGCAGTGCGTCTACCGTTCGCTCGCGGAGTGCTACGCCGACGCCATAGCGACGCTGTCGGACATCACCGGCAAGACGTACACTTCGATAAATATCGTAGGCGGCGGCAGCAAGGACAAATACCTGAATTCGCTCACTGCCGAAGCGACCGGGCTTGAAGTGTTTACAGGCCCCGTCGAAGGCACGGCAATCGGCAACCTCATAGTCCAGATGATAGCGGGCGGAGAGTTCGCCAGCCTCGCCGAGGCGCGCCAGGCCATCGACAGGTGACAGGCGCGAAAGACTTCGCACGAGGAGACGGAATGAATGTAGTCAGTCTAGTCGGCAGGCCGAATACGGGCAAAAGCGCTCTTTTCAACCGGATTGCGCGCAAGCGCGTCGCCATCGTTTTCGACCAGCCCGGCGTGACCCGCGATCGCGTAACGCGCGAGGTGGAGCTGCTCGGCAGGAAGGCAATGCTCGTCGATACGGGCGGCATCGCCTTCGACCGCAGCGTCACGCACGATCCCCTCGACGAGGAAACGCGCTCCCAGGCCGCTCTCGCGGTCGAAGATTCGGCGGTGTGCGTAATCGTGGTCGATGCCAGGGAGGGCGTCGCGCCGCTTGACGCCGAGGTGATAAAACGCGTGCGCGAATCAGGCGTGCCGTGCCTGATCGCCGCCAACAAGTGCGACACCACCGAAGACGACTGGCGATCGCACGAGTTTGAGCGTTTCGGCATGAAGGTGTTCCCGGTGTCGGCGGAGCACGGCCGGGGCATTGAAGCGCTAGTCGCGGAAGTCGTCGGCAGGCTGCCCGCCGCGGAGCCTGAAGAGTCCGCCGCGAAACGTCCGCTCAGAGTTGCGATAGTCGGGCGGCCCAACGCCGGCAAGAGTTCATACGTCAACAGGCTGCTGAAGGCCCCGCGGGTCATCGTTTCGGATGTTCCCGGCACAACGCGCGACGCTGTCGAGGTGCCGTTCACGATAGGCAGCGGACCCGACGCGCGGCGGTACATGCTCGTGGACACCGCCGGCATGAAGCCGCATACCAAAATGTCGAAGACCTCGGTGGACAACTTCTCGCTGTTTCGTTCAGAGCGGGCGATTGAAGAAGCGGATGTCGTGCTGCTCATGATGGATCCGGTGGCGGGCCCCACCATGCAGGACAAGCGCATAGCGGGCAAGATTCTCGAGGCCAACCGCGGGTGCGTCGTTCTCATGAACAAGTGGGACCTCGCCCAGGAGCAGGGCATCACCGAGACGAAAGCAGCCGAGGCGATCAGGACGATGATGCCGTTTCTCAACTTCGCGCCGGTCGTGTTTTGCTCGAACAAGTCCGGGTACAACATCCGCCGGACGGTCGACGCGATAGACCGCGCCGCGGCGTCCGCGTCGGAGAAAATCCCGACGGGAATGCTTAACAACGCCATATCCAAGGCCGCGAAAAAGACGCTTTCGCCGATGGTTCGCGGCAAGCGCCTGAAAATATACTACGGCTTGCAGGTGTCGGCGAATCCGCAGACGATAAGGCTTTTCGTCAACGATCCGAAGCTCGTCACGCCGGCGTATCTAAGCTACATCGAGAAAAATATACGCGCACGGTTCGGACTGGAGGGGGCGCCTCTAAGGATTTTCCTGAAGGCCCGCTCGCGCAAGACGGCCGGAGAATGACGCGAAATGCCGGGCTGTGCAACGTACAATGGAGGAAGCAGACGAATGGAACTTAAACTGCCGAGGAAGGCGCTGGTGACAGGCGCGGCCGGATTTCTGGGAAGCCACTTGTGCCGCCGTCTTCTCAAAGACGGATATGAAGTGACCGCGCTCGACAATCTTTTTACCGGGACCAAGAACAACATAATAGAGCTTTTCGACAACAAGCGATTTTCTTTCGTCCTGCACGACGTGACGCAGCCTTTCTGGGGACAGTTCGACGAGATATACAACCTCGCTTGCCCGGCGAGCCCGATACACTACCAGCACAATCCGGTGGAGACGCTCAAGTCCAGCGTCCTCGGCATGATGAACATGCTGGATCTCGCGCTCAAGACCAAAGCGAAGATTCTGCACACTTCGACGAGCGAGGTGTACGGCGACCCTCTCGTGCACCCGCAGGTCGAGACATACTGGGGCAATGTCAATACAATAGGAGTGCGCTCGTGCTACGACGAGGGCAAGCGCTGCGCCGAGACCTTCGCGGCCGACTACCGCCGCGAATACGGCGTGGATGTCAGAATGGTGCGCATATTCAACACCTACGGCCCGAACATGCACCCGAAGGACGGGCGCGTCATATCCAATTTCATCATGCAGGCTCTAACCGGCGAGGATATCACGCTCTTCGGCGACGGCCGGCAGACGCGAAGCTTCCAGTATTGCGACGATCTCATAGAGGCGATCCGCCGCTACATGGACCAGCCCCGCGCCGGGATCGACGAGTTCTGCACGCGGCACCGCCTGGGCGCACCGGTCGTGAACATTGGCAATCCGGGCGAGTACACGATCAAGCAGCTCGCCGAGGAGACTTTGCGCCAG
>CAMOXA010000108.1 GCA_946628745.1 uncultured Verrucomicrobiota bacterium
GGCGCTCTCCGGCGAGAAGGTGACAGATCTGCACAAGCACTTCGTCGACAAGATCGTCATCAAGAAGGACGGCAAGACATACCGCCGCACGCCGGAAGTCTTGGACTGCTGGTTCGAGTCCGGCTCGATGCCTTACGCCCAGCAGCATTACATGGGCGGCGATAACGGCAGCGTGGATTCGTTCTTTCCCGCCGATTTCATCGCCGAAGGCCTGGACCAGACGCGCGGCTGGTTCTACACGCTAATGGTCCTCGGCACGTGCCTCTTCGACAAGTCGCCGTACAGGAACGTGATTGTCAACGGCCTTGTTCTCGCCGAAGACGGCAAGAAGATGTCGAAGCGCCTGAAGAACTATCCCGATCCGACCAAGATGCTGGACACTTACGGCGCGGACGCGATACGCCTTTACATGATCTATTCGCCCGTCGTGAGGGCCGAGAACCTCAAGTTCTCCGAAAACGGCGTCAGACAGCTCATGCGCGATTTGCTGATACCGTGGTGGAACGCCTATTCGTTCTTCGTCACCTATGCCAACGTCGACGGATTCGATGACAAGGAAGTCGTCCTTCCCGAATCGCCGAATGTACTCGACAGGTGGATAGTCTCGTCGATGGAAACTCTTATCGCCGACGTGACCGCGGCGATGGACGCCTACGACCTGCAGAAGTCCGTAAGGCCCTTCGTCAAGTTTGTCGAAGACCTCACGAACTGGTACATACGCCGGTCCCGCCGACGGTTCTGGAAGTCCACGAACGACGGCGACAAGCTGTGCGCTTACAGGACGCTCAGGTATGTGCTCGTGCAGCTCTCGAAAGTCGCGGCACCGTTCACGCCGTTTATCGCCGAAGAGATATACCGCAATCTCAAAGGTGCCGGAGATCCCGACAGCGTACACCTCTGCGACTTCCCGACGGCAAATGCCGCCGCGCGCGATCTCGCGCTCGAGCGCCGCATGGCCGACGTGCAGACGGTCGTCGAACTCGGCCGCAGGCTGAGGGCCGACAACGACCTGAAGGTGCGCCAGCCGCTAAGCGCTCTGAAGGTCGCGGGCGGCGATGTCGCCGGGCTTGAAGAGCTTATAGAAGACGAACTCAACGTGAAGTCCGTTGTTTACGTCGCCGACGAAACGGAGTTGTGCGACGTGAGCTACAAGGCTAATTTCAAGACGCTCGGCCGCAAATGCGGCGCGAAGATGAAGGCTGTCGCCGCGGCGATCGCCGCGATGAAGGGCTTTTCAGGCCGGGCGGAAGTGGAGGGCGTCGAGATTCTGCCGGAAGACGTTCTCGTTACGCGCGCACCGAAGGCGGGACTCGTCGTCGCTTCGGAAGGGCCGGTGGTCGCCGGTCTCGAGACGGCGCTTACGCCCGAACTCGTAGCCGAAGGTCTCGCGCGCGAGTTCGTCAGCCACGTCCAGGCCATGCGCAAGGAGGCGGACTTCGAAGTGACCCAGCGCATCAACCTGACGGTCGACACCGACGCAGAGGCGCGCGCCGCGATCGAGGCGCACGCCGGCTATGTCAAGAACGAAACGCTGGCGCTCTCTCTGGATTTCGCGGCCGCCGATGGCGGCGAGAAGGCGTCGCTAAACGGCCACGACGCGACCATACTTGTAAAGAAGGCGAATTGAGCTTATGTGGAATTATTCTGAAAAAATGATGGACCACTTCCGGAATCCCCGGAACGTCGGCAAGATAGACAACCCTGATGGCGAGGCGACGGTCGGGTCGCTGGCGTGCGGCGACGCGCTCAAGTTCCAGTTCAAACTCGGCCCCGACGGCAAAATCGCCGAGGCGAAGTTCCAGACTTTCGGCTGCGCGAGCGCCATCGCGTCCAGCTCGGCCCTAACCGAGATGGTCATTGGCAAGACTCTCGACGAAGCCAAGCAGATCACGAACCAGCAGATCGCCGACTATCTCGGCGGTCTGCCCCCGCAGAAGATGCACTGCTCGGTGATGGGGCGCGAGGCGATGGAAGCCGCGATAAAGAACTACGAGACCGGAGAGAACTCCGACCGCAATCTCGAAGATACGCTTCTTTGCACGTGCTACAACGTCTCTGAAAACGAAGTAAGGCGCGTCATCGTCGAGAACCAGCTGACGACTGTCGAAGAAGTCACCAACTATACCAAGGCTGGGGGCGGCTGCGGCAAGTGCATCCCCAAGATCCAGGCCATACTCGACGAAATACGGGGGGTGGCCAAGTGAGGAAAATGAAGATAGGCTTCGACAACGAAAAGTATCTGCGGGAGCAGTCGGCCGAGATACGCCGCCGCGCCGAGAAGTACGGCAAGCTCTATCTTGAATTCGGCGGCAAGTTGATGAATGACAACCACGCGGCGCGCTGTCTGCCCGGATACGACCCGAATGTGAAGCTGCGGCTTCTGCAGTCCCTCGGCGACCAGGCCGAGCTCGTGCTTTGCATCTACGCGGGCGACATCGAGCAGAAAAAGCGCCGCGCCGACTACGGCACCACTTACGAAGAGGAAACGCTGAAGCTCGTCAACGCGATGAAGGAGCACGGCATTTCGGTGAAGGGCGTAGCGATAACACGCTTCGACGGACACCCCGCCGCGCGCGAGTTCGCCAAGGTGATGGAAGACGCGGGCGTTGCGGTCTTCTACCATTATCCGATCAAGGGCTATCCGAACGATCTCGACACGATTGTCAGCGATTCCGGCTACGGACGCAACGACTACATCCCGACCGACAAGCCGATCGTCGTCGTTACAGGGCCGGGGCCGGGCTCCGGCAAGTTCGCCACGTGCCTCACGATGCTCTACCATGAAGTCAAAAGAGGCAACAAGGCGGGCTATGCGAAGTTCGAGACGTTCCCAGTCTGGGATCTGCCTCTCATGCACCCGCTGAACGTTGCCTACGAGGCTGCGACGCTGGAGCTGAAGGACGAGAACCAGATCGATCCGCACCACTTCCTCGCGTACGACGAAATACGCGTCAATTACAATCGCGACGTCGAGGCGTATCCGATTCTGCGGGAGATTTGGGAGCGGATGATGGGCGAAGTCTGTCCGTACAAGTCCCCGACAGACATGGGCGTCAACAGGATCGCGAGCGGCATCGTCAACGATGTCGTCGTCAGGGCGGCGAGCCGCGAAGAGTGTGTGCGGCGGTACGAACGCGTCAAAGCCGATTTCGACGCCGGCAAGGTCGGCATGGATATGCTGGCCAGGGCTCTCACCGCGATGGCGAAAGCCGACTGACGAAGTTGCGCCAAGGAGCGGTTTTGCATGGAGCGCGGCAGATTCATTACATTCGAAGGCGGCGAGGGCTGCGGCAAATCCACGCAGGTCAAGCGGATGAAGGAGGCTTTGGAGTCCGCCGGAAGAAAAGTCCTGCTCACGCGCGAACCGGGCGGCACGCGCCTTGCGGAACTCGTGCGCACGCTTTTGAAGGACGAGCGGGAGGATCCGCCTTGCGACAGGGCTGAACTGCTGCTCTTTCTGGCGGCGCGGGCGCAACTCGTGAGGAATGTCATACGCCCTGCCCTTGATTCCGGCGTCTGGGTCGTCAGCGACAGATTCAGCGATTCAACGTTCGCCTACCAGGGCTACGGACGCGGACTGCCGCTTGATGTCCTGGCAATCGCCAACGACTTTGCCTGCGAGGGGTTGCGGCCCGATCTCACGATACTTTTGGACGTCCCCCCCGAAGTCGCCGCCCGGCGCATGCGCGAAAGGGAACAGGCGACAAACACCGCCGCCGACCGGATCGAGTCTGCAGGAGAGGCCTTCCATTCAAGGCTTCGCGCAGGTTTCATTGAATTGGCCCGCCGCGACCCCGGCCGCATTGTCGTCATCGACGCGTCCGGCACGCCGGATGAAGTCTGGGAGGCAGCATGGAAGTCGCTGAAGCGTTTCGGCTGATATCCCGTGCGATAGACTGCGGCAGAGTCGCGCACGGTTATCTCGTCTGCGGCGACCTGCGTGGACAATGCGACGAGCTCGTGCGGCAGGTTCTCGATAAGCTCTTTCCCGACGCGCGCGGACAGATAGCCGCCCGCTCCCATCCAGATGTCGTGTGGCTGGAGCCGCAAGGCAAGAGCCGCACGATAAAGGTCGCCCGCGGCAAGGACGATGCCGGCCCCGGAATGCGGGACGGCCTCATTGAGCCTATGTCGACGACATCGTTTTCCGGCGGATGGAAGGTCGGTGTGGTCGTCGGCGCCGACCGCATGCAGACCGAAGCGGCCAATGCTTTTCTCAAAACTTTGGAGGAACCGCCGCCGAAAACGCTTTTCTTTCTTCTGACGGACGCTCCAGACGCGCTTTTGCCGACTATAGTCTCGCGCTCGCAGAGAATCGACCTGAAGCTTACTGCGGGGCTCCTTGAAGGCGAATCGTACGACAGCGTCGCCGCCGTCTTCGATTCGCTCACGTGTTCGGCCGGCGCATATTCGCGCACTTGCGCCGCGTCCCGGCTTGCAGAAATCTACGGCGGACTAAAAGACGAAGCCGAGCCGGAGGATGTCGCGATGGAGCGCAAGGCGTTCTACAAGACTGTGATGCATTTCGTCCGCGCCTGGATGGTGGAAGGTCGTCTGCCGCGCCACTTGGCGTTCAGGAACATCGAAGCGGTCGAGGCCGCATACAGGCAGAGCGAGCGCTCGATGAGCGATGATGCCGTGTTGTCGTTCATGCTGGACAGGATGGCTTTACCATGAAACTTGCGCTTTCAACAAACTGGTGCAACAGACGCCTCGAGTCGGGGGAAGAAATCGTCGACAAGGCGCTTGAACTCGGATTCGACGAATTGGAACTCGGCTTTCATACGACTCGATTCCAGGCCGACGGTTTCAAACGCCGTCTGGACGAAATGCCTGTCGGCAGCGTGCACGCGTTCTGTCCGGTCCCTGTTTCGGCGCCGCAAGGTTCGCCGGAGCTCTACCAGCTGGCCAGCATCGACAGCGATGCACGCGCGCTCGCGAGGTTCCATCTCGCACGGACTGTGGAATTTGCAGCGGATATGGGCGCGACGGCGGTCGTCTTGCACGCCGGGCGAGTAGGCCTCGGCACGTTCCTTCGCCGCGGATTCTGCTCGGCGGACCTGCGCGACATCCTCCAGAAAAACAACAACGACACCGCGTCAAAAGCGTACGCGAAAGCGCTATCGAAGGCAATGAAGCTGCGCCGCGAACGAGGCGCAGCGCTTATGGAAGTGTTCCGCGGCGAACTCTCCGGCCTGATCCCGCTGTTGGAGAAGCTCGGCATTGTGCTGGGATTGGAGAATCTGCCTTATCTCGAAGGCTTCCCGGATGAACGCGAAATGATCGAGATCGGCCGGCAGTTCGCCGCCTCCCCGGTCAAAGGCTGGTTCGATACAGGACACGACCGCGTGCGGATGATGCACGGATGGCTTGAAGGCGTCGTGCGTCCGCCCGAAGGCGACCTCGGGCTTTTCGCCGGGATGCACTTGAATGATGTGAAAGATTATTTCGACGACCACAACGCGCCAGGCGACGGCAATGTCGATTTTGCCGCGCTCGCCCCGCTGGCCCGCGCCGTTGACCATGTAGTGTTCGAGCCGAAGGACCATGTGTCTGACGAAACACTGGCCAGAGGGGTCGGCCTTATTCGCGGACTTTACTGCGGGAAGACTGCATGAAACAGGGCGATACAGTCGGG
>CAMOXA010000109.1 GCA_946628745.1 uncultured Verrucomicrobiota bacterium
TAGTGTCGGTCGAGGAGACGGGAACCGGCTGGAGAGTGTCCGTAAAGGTCGAGCACGGCTCGGCCGGGCTGGAGCCCTGGGCGGATGTCATTCTGGCACCGCCGCGTCCTCGCGTGATGAAGCGGCTCCTGCCGCAACTAGCGTCGCTTGGCGTCGGGACGCTAGTTCTCGTCGGCGCGAAGAAAGTAGAAAAGGATTTCTGGGGCGCGACGCTTCTGAAGGAGGAGAATTACCGTCCGCTGCTCGTTGACGGACTAATGCAGGCCGGCACGAGCGCAGTGCCGCGCGTCGAAACGCGGCGTTCGTTCAGGAGGTTTGTCGAAGACGAGCTGGACGGGATGTTCCCGCAGGGCGACAGGGTCGTTGCCCACCCGTACGCCGCCGGCGCGAAGCCTTCACCGGGCGGCGGGGCGAAGGCGGGACGGCTTCTTCTGGCCGTTGGCCCGGAGGGCGGATGGACCGACGATGAAGTCGCAATGCTGGAAGCGAAGGGCTTTCGGCGTTTCTCGCTCGGCAAGAGGATTCTTAGAACAGACACGGCGGCCGTAGCGCTGCTGGCAAAACTAAACACGGAAGGAGAAAAATGACGAAAAGAGTATTGGCGGCGGTTGCGATATTCGCGGCGGCTGTGACATCGACGGGCGCGGAAACAAAGAATTCGGGCACGACATTCGCGCATGACGCCATAGACAAATGGGTGTCATCGGGGGAACTGCCAGGTGCGATTTCGGTCTTTTACAACGATGGCGTGCAGGAAGCGGCCTGCATGGGCTATGCGGATGTAGCCGCGAAACGGGCCATCAAGATGGACGATGTCTTCATGCAGTGTTCGCAGACTAAGGGATTCTGCGGCGTGACGGTTGCCAAACTCGTTGAGGAGGGCCGGCTGAACCTCGACGATCCAGTCTCGAAATACCTGCCCGAGTTCAAGGATCTTTGGGTTGAAACCAAGAACGAGGACGGCACGAAAACGCTCGCGAAGGCGAAGAACGTTCTTACCGTCCGCATGGTCATGAAGCACACGGGAGGCTTTCCGTTCGAGATCCCGGCCAAGCAGGGCGCAATACCCGGGGGCGGATGGTCGGGCGGGATGCCGCTCAGGTCAGTCGCCGCGACTGCCGCTGCGCAGCCGCTCCTCTTCGAGCCCGGCACGAAGGTTCAGTATTCCAACACCGGCATAGACATAGGCGCCGCGGTCGTGCAGACGATTGTCGGCATGAAGTGGGAGGACTATCTCAAGAAGACGGTGCTGGAGCCGCTCGGAATGAACGACACCTGGTTCTGGCCGACAGACGCCCAGCTGACGCGGCAGATCGAGATGTACGATTGCGCAAAGGACGCTCCGGCCACGTACAAACTGCAGAATCCGATGCAGCAGCGTCCGTACAACGACGAGCACGTTTTCGCGTCGGCGGGCGCGGGGCTTTGGACGACGGCGAACGACCAGCTCAAGTTCTACAAGATGCTGATGAATCTAGGCGTCGGCGAGAACGGAGTCAGGGTGCTTAAGGAGGATACGGTGAAGAATCTGCTGGCCGTATCTACGCGTCCGAAAGGAATGGGCGGGTATTCGCTCGGGCTCAACGCGCCTGAAAGCGACCGGGACGATGCCTGGTTCGGACACGGCGGCGCATGGGGGACGTATTGCATGGTCAACTGGCACAAGCGCCAGCTGAAGCTGTGGGTCGTGCAGCTCAACGGCGGGCCGCGTCCGTGGGAAAAGGCGAGAGACGCCGCCGCAGACGCGTTTTTCAAGGCAAAGATAGACAACTCGGGAGTGAACGCGTACACGGGCCGCACCGAGTGAGGCGCCCGGCAAAGGATCGCAAAGGAGACTACTCATGCTATCATGGATGGACAGTTTGAAGGGGCGCTCTTTGATGAGGCTCACTTCTTTCACAGACGAGGAGATGCTGAATCTCGTCGATCTCGCCGGACAGCTCAAGGCGCGCCGGCGCGCGGGAGTCCGCGGCAATCTGCTCTACCGCAAGAACATAGCGCTCATATTCGAGAAGAGCTCGACAAGAACGAGAAACTCGTCCATAATAGCGGCGCGGGACGAAGGCGGCGGCGCGGAGTATCTGACGCGCCCCGACATACACTTCGGCAAGAAGGAAAGCGTCAAGGATACCGCGCGGGTTCTCGGCAGGATATACGACGGCATACTATTTCGCGGTTTCGCCCAGCAGACTTGCGAAGACCTGGCGAAGTGGTCCGGCGTGCCTGTCTGGAACGGGCTTACCGACGACTACCATCCGACGCAGATACTGGCAGACCTGCTGACGATCAAAGAAACATTCGGATCGCTCGACGACTGCACCGTCGCATATGTCGGCGACGGCAGGAACAATGTCGCCAACTCGCTGATGATGGGGTGCGCCAAAGCAGGCGTCAGGTACATATGCTGCACGCCGAAAGAGCTTTGGCCCGACGAAGCGATTCTGGCGGAGTCTGGCGAAGTCGCCAGACGCAACGGCGTGGACATTCGGGTGTTCGACGATCCTGTCAAGGGCGTGAAGGGCGCCAACGTCCTTTACACCGACGTATGGGTGTCTATGGGCGAGGAGTCCAAGACAGCCGAGCGCATTAAGATGCTAAGACCGTATCAGATCAACATGGACCTTATGCGTGCGACAGGAAACATCGACGGCAAGCTCATGTTCCTGCACTGCCTGCCCGCCTTCCACGACTTCAACACCGAGGTCACCAAAGAGTCGGGAGCGTTGGAGGTGACAGACGAAGTCTTCGAGTCGAAGTACTCGAAGGTCTTCGACGAGTCCGAGAACCGCATGCACACGATAAAGGCCTTGTTCGTGTCGGCTCTGTGCGACAGGGCGTCCGTCTGAGAGGAATGTCCGGCGAGATGGGAGGAGTCGGGATATTCAGGTCGCTTGCGTACTTCGCGTTCGCAACGCTCGCGTGCGCGGTAGTGTGGCTTGGCGGCCTGAACCAGGACGAAGGGTGGTACCTTTACGCCGCGCAGCTTGTGGACGAAGGCAAGCTGCCGTACCGGGACTTCTTCTATACGCAAGGCCCTCTCATGCCGATAATATACTCCTCGTTCACGTTCGTGTGGCGGGAGGCGGGGCTTCTCGGCGCGCGAATCGCCACATGCGTCATAGGGCTGGCCGGCGTCGCGGTATTCTCGGCTCTTGCGAGACTTCTCGTCCCGAAGGAGCGGCGCGGCGCGGCGTCGGTCGGGGTCTTTCTGCTTCTGGCGTGCAACATCTACCACCTCTATTACGTGTCGATGCCGAAGACTTATGCGGTGGCGTCGTTCTTCGTCGCCGCAGGATTCTATCTCGTGGCGCGGGCGGTGCTCGGCGAGAAGACGCGCCCGGTCCTGCTGTTTTTCGGCGGCATTGCGCTCGCGTTCGCCGCAGGCGCGCGAATCAGCCTCGGCATGCTGCTCGCTGTCGCAGGCTTCTCGCTTCTCGGTGCGTTCGGGCGGTACAGGCTGGCGTTCTTCTGGTTCGGTCTCGGCGGAGTGCTTGGGCTTCTGGCGGTGTACGGACCGTTCGTGCTGGATTCCGCCGCATTCGCCGGACTCATGAAAGCCCAGCACTACCACTTGTCGCGCGGCGGCGGATTTTCTCCGTTCTATTTCACCGGCAGCATAAGCCGGCTCGTGCGATGGTACGTTCCGATTTTCGTCGTTTCCGGTTTTGCAATTCTCGGTCTGCGCCGCGTTGCGGACGGCGCGCGGGAGACGCCGGGCCGGCGTTTCATGCTGGGCATGTTCATCGCCGCGGCAGTCGCGGTCTTCGCCGTGCAGATGCTGGCGCCGTTCCCGTACGAGGACTACCAGGTGCCGGTGATGGGCCTTTTGGCGGTGGCCGGCGTCGTGCTGGCGCTGACGCGCCAAAGACAGGACGGAACGCCCGTCGACGCACGGTCTTTCCTTTTGCTGGCGCTTGGGCTTTCGTTCGCGTCAACATTCGGCTCTCCTCTTCTGGAAAAATGGACGACGAACGGCCAAGACAGATTCTGGACGCTCAAGAAGGGCCGCACGGAGCTTTCTCAACTCAGGGACGTCGCTCGGCGAATCGAAGCGATTGATCCCGGCGGCAAGACGCTGCTGACCCAAGACATATATCTCGCCGTCGAGACCGGACGTCGCGTTCCGGACGGATTGGAGATGGGCCCGTTCAGCGAGCTGCCTGTCGAACGATGGTGCGATCTCCTGTCGTCCGCTCCGTGTCCGGTCGCCGCGCTGTCTGGCTACACGTTCGCGGTGAATCCGCCAGTTTGCGACGAACGGGACGAGAAGGAGCAGATGTTTTTCTGGTGGCTTTTGAAGCGCAACTACGAGCCTGTCGGCAAAGAGGAGTTTTTCGGACAGAACGCGACGACACTGGTGCTTCTGAAGCGAAAGGTGTCCGCCGAAACAGGCGGCGACGGGAAGGAGGCGCCGGCGAAATGACGGCCCCTGAGATAAGAAAGAAGATAATCGAGACGGTGGCGTCCAACGGCGGCCATCTAGCCTCGTCGCTAGGCGCGGTCGAATTGGCCATGGCGCTCGCGAAGGTGTTCGATGCGCGCAAGGACCGCATAGTGTGGGATGTAGGCCATCAGGCATACGCCTGGAAGATATTGACAGGCAGAGCCGACCGGTTCGGTACGATACGAAAGCTGGACGGACTTTCGGGATTCCCGAGCCCGGCGGAGTCGCCCTGCGACGCGGCCGTAGCAGGACACGCCGGCGTCGCGCTTTCGGTGGCGGAAGGGTACGCCGCGGCGCGCGACATCAAAGGAACAGATGAAAACGTCGTGGCTGTCGTGGGCGATTCGTCGCTCGTGAACGGCACGAGTTTCGAGGCGCTGAACAATTGCGTCGCCGCGACGCGAAAGGTCATACTCGTCCTTAACGACAACGGGATGAGCATCTCCAAGCCGGCAGGCAGTTTTTCGAGATTTCTCGGCAGGCTGATTTCGGGCGTCCGCTACAACCGCGTCAAGGCCGCGGCCGAGAAGGCCGGCCATGCGCTGAAACTCACGTTCTTGAGAGGTGTCTACCACAGCGTGGAGACGCGCGTGAAGTCGCTCTTTCTCGGCAACCGTTATTTCGAGCAGTTCGGCCTGAGATATATCGGTCCTGTCGATGGACACGATCTGAAGGCGCTCGAGGCGGCTCTCACCGTCGCGAAAGAAGACAAGCGCAGCGTGCTGGTGCATGTCGTCACCAAAAAAGGCAAGGGCTTCGCGCCGGCGGAGCATGAGCCGACCAGGTGGCACGGCACGGGACCGTTTGACGCGGCGAATCCGAACGCGGCGCCGGCCGCGGCGGACGCCCGGCAGACATGGAGCGACGCCTTCGGCGACGCGCTTTGCGCTCTCGCTGAAAAGGACGAGCGGATTGTCGCCCTCACGGCCGGGATGACCGACGGCACGGGGCTAAAGGAGTTTTCACGACGCTTCCCGTCGCGCTTCTTCGATGTCGGCATCGCCGAAGGGCATATGGTAGCGTTCGCCGCGGGGCTCGCGGCCGGCGGACTCAGACCGGTCGTCGCCGTATATTCCACATTCCTCCAGCGTGCGGTAGACCAGATAATGCACGATGTCGCGATATCGAAGCTTCCCGTGGTTTTTTGCGTCGATCGCGCCGGCATCGTCGGCGCGGA
>CAMOXA010000110.1 GCA_946628745.1 uncultured Verrucomicrobiota bacterium
GTTCAGGTGAGGTCATGCATCGGCAAATGAGCAAAATCGGCAGACGGAATTTTCCCAAGGGCGTTTCCGTGACGGATTTCGCCGGCGCGGCGGCGAGCCGTTCCGCTGTCGTTCCGCTGTTGTTCCGCTTGACATCGTGTCCCTCGGATTTGCTATAATTCACGCATCTAAGGAAAGGTCGAAAAGCAATGAAGAACACGACGCTCGTTCTGGCGCTCGCCGCGGCGCTGGCCGGATGCTGCACGTCGCGGCATCTCGACGGCACGAATCTCCTGCACCTCAGCCACGTCCACCGCGGCGGCGGAAAGCTGGAACGCCCCGACAACACTCTCGAGACGTTCAAGTGGTGCTGGGAGAACGGCTCCGCGCTCGAGTGCGACTGCCGCAAGACGAAGGACGGCGTCGGCGTCATGCTGCACGACAAGACGCTCAAGCGCACCGCGCGCGGCATCTCGGAGGAGCTGGCCAAGAAGGACGTGTCGACTGAATTGACGTGGGACGAGATAAAGGACCTCGACGTCGGCTCGTATCTCAGGGAGCTCAATCCCGGCGCGGCGGACTTCGGCGACAATCGCATCCCCACCATCGGGGCGACGTTCGCCGCGATGAAGGGCCACCCGACTTATCTCTGCTTCGTCGACGAGAAGGGTGCGGGGCCGGAGTACATCGCCGCGAAGGCGCGCGAGGCCGGAGTCCTCGACCAGGTCTACTACACCGGCCAGGACTACCCGAAGGCGCTCGACTGGAACAAGGCGACCAAAGGCGGCAAAACGCTGATATGGATCGGCACCTGGCCGAAACCCAAACACACGCCGGAGGACATCGCGCGGTTCGAGGCGCACTTCGAGAAGAAGATGGATGAAATGCGCGCGAACGGTTTCAAGGGCGTGTCGGCCGTCTCGCTGCACACCTACTACGACCCCGGGGCCGCGGAGCCGTTCGTGCCCAGCGCGGCGTATTTGAAGAAGATCATCGCCGAGTTCCACGCGAACTCGATTCCCGTCTGCTCGATTCCGTTCGAAGGCGGCGAGACGGAGGAGGTCTACTTCAAACTGCACGAGCTGGGCTGCGACGGATTCTCGACAGACTATCCGAGCGTGATGTTCAAAGTCATCAAAGAGTTGAAGGCGCGGGCCGAATAGCGCGAGATGTACACGGCCCGAAAAAAGTTTCTGCGGACGGTGCCGCATGAACGTTTTTGTGGTATAATATTGCAAACCTTGTTACAGGGGAAAGGAAACCATGACAGCTAAATCCACACGCAGAGACTTTTTCAAGGCGGCCGCGGCAATGGCGGCCGTCGGCGCGGTGTCGCGCCGCGCGGCGTTCGCCGGCACGCAGGGCGCGAACCGCAACAATCCGATATGGCTTATGACTTCGGCGTTCCCGGGCGAATCGTTCGACGACGTGGTCGGCCGCGCGAAATCGACCGGAGCGCAAGGGCTGGAACTTTGCGTGTTCCCGCGCGACACCGACCGTTCGGACCATGTCGCCACCCATCTCGACTACGAGAGCTTCGATCTCGAAGCCGCGAAGAAAGTCGTCGACACATGCAACCGCGAAGGGCTTCGCGTTTCGGTCGGCGCATACATAAACTTGATAGGCGGCGACAGGCAGACCGAAAACCAGAACCACATGCTAAAGCTGATACGAATCGCGGCGCTGCTCGGCGGCGACGCAAACGACGTGGTGTGCGGTTCTTTCGTCGGCTACGACCACGTGCTCGGCCGCCAGGACCGCGGCTTCGAGAAGAACCTCGAGAAATTCCGCGACGTCTTCACGCCGATTCTCGGCTATGCGAAGGATCTCGGCGTCACGGTGTGCGTCGAGAACTGTCCGATGGAAGGCTGGCAGCCGGCGACGGCGCCTGACGCGTACAACAACCTGCCGGGATGCCTGGCGGCGAGAAAGCTCATGTATGCGATTCTGCCGGACGGCGTGTCCGGCGCGCTTCAGGAGACGTACGACCCGTCGCACGACATATGGCAGCATATCGATCCTTCCGATGTCATAGAGGCGATGGATTTTCGCCGGCTCAGGCGAATCCACATAAAGGGCACGCGCAATTTCCCTCGTTCTGCGGACGCGATTCACTGGGGGCGGCTCTATCCGGAGCAGGTGGTCGACGCCGCGCTGGCGAAAAAGGCGGGCGTGCCGATCGCCAAGAGCGAATGGGACAGGATGAACTACGAGCCGCGCCTGCCGGGGTTCGGCGGCAGCGATTCGTGCGACTGGACGAAGTTCCTTTCGACTTTGATGGCGAAGGGCTACAAGTATCCGTTTGTCATCGAGAACGAAGCCGTCAACTCGTCGCACACCGGCAACATGGGCGCGACGATACAGGGCTTTCGCGCGACGATACTCAACACCGCGCCGCAAGTCTGGCCGCTTTCGGCAGACGGCTACAAGTTCGACGACACCCAGATGCGGGGCGATCCGATGGTCGCGCCCGCGAGAGACCTGCCGGTCGTGACAATGGCCGATCTTCGCGGCTGAGAACGCGCCGGCAGACGGGAAACTTCACGTGACAACAACCAAAGGCAATACAACAATGAAAATATCCAGACGAAACTTCCTCGGCGGCCTCGCCGCCGGTACCGCAATCGCGGCGGCGCCAGGCTGCTGCGCATTGGGCAAGTGCATGCGACCCGGCAAGGTGGCGCTGCAGCTCTATTCGATACGCACCTATATAGGAGGCAAGAAAGGCGTCCAGGGCGCGGGCCTCGCCAAAGCGCTCGAGGATGTGGCCGCGATCGGGTTCGAGGGCGTAGAGTTCGCCGGCTACTACGATTTCCAGCCGGCCGAGCTCAGGTCGATGCTGCTTCTAAACGGACTTGTCGCCTGTGGAACCCATGTCGGCAACGACCAGTACGGATTCGACATGAAAGCCGGCACGTTCGATCCCGAAGTGTTGAAGCGCACGCTTGAGTTCAATCTCAATTACGGCAACACGCTCGTCATATGCCCCGGCGGCGGCAACATACCGCCCGGGGTGAAGTGGGCGACTGGCCAGGGCGGCGCCACGACCGAGCCTTCGCAGGCGATCGACGACTTCACAAAGAGGCTCTGCGACCTCTACAACAAGGCGGCGCTTGTCGCCAAGGCCATGGGCTGCAAAATCGGATTGCACAACCACACCTGGGAACATGGATTGAAGATGCTCGACGGCACGTCGTTCTGGGACTACTTCTTCAGCAACACATCGCACGACGTGTGCATGGAGCAGGATGTCGGCTGGACAACATGCGCCGGCGTCGATCCCGTCGAGCAGTATGCGAAATACCCTGGCCGTTCGCCGACGCTGCACGCGAAAGAGAACGGAATGGGCAAGGACGTCAAGGAGTTCGACGCAATTCTCGGGCAGCCCGGCAAACCCGGCGCCACGCCGGTGCCGTGGGACAGGCTCTTCCCGGCGACGGACGCCGACGGGGTCCAGTGGTATGTCGTCGAATGCGAACGCCACGAGGATTCGTTCGACGCGGTCAAGCCCTCGTTCGAGTTTCTGCGCTCGAAGGGCCGGGTCTGACAGACACGCGTCCGGCAGGTCCGCGGCAAAGCGCCGCGGCCTGCCAGCCGCCGGCCGGCGGTTTTATTTTTTTAACCACGCGCCGGCGTCGTCCTGACACCAAACGCCGCTGCCGGCTGGTATCTTCTCGCGGATTCGCGCGGCCTGGCGCTTTTGAACCGCCTCGACCGGCACGCCGCTTTCCTTCGCTATCTGTTCGAACCTGCGAAGACGCTTCATATTCTCTTCGGCCGCCAGAATCTTGTCGTCGTCGGACGCGCCGTCACGCGGCTCGAGCATGGCGCGGTTCGTGATGCCGAGCGCCTGGCGGTCCAGCGCGGCTTTCACTTCGGCGAAGTTGCCCTGGGGTTTGGGCTTGGTGTCGTCGGCAAAAGCCTTGTCGAGCTTGTTGTCCACATTGAGGTTGATGTCCATCGTGATGTGGATGGGCTTGATCTCGCTTTCGGTCTTCACGTTCAGGCATCCAGCCGTGCCTATCGCCGCGGCTGCGGCGGCTATCGTCAGTACTGTTCTCATATTATTGCATCCTCAGGTTTTCTTCTAATTGCGCGGCGCGCAGGCCGGCGTTTATCAAATAGGGTATGTCCCCGTGGTAGGTCACGTTGAACGACGCGGGTACCGTGACCTTGCCATCGGTGGCGGAACCTTCGAGCTTGAACCGGAGCGCGTGAGAGCCGTTCTCTTCGCGTCGCAGATCCAGTTTGAGCGCATTGTATGTCATGTCGGCGAGAACCCTTACCATGTTGCGCCTGTCCTCCTCGCTGACGCCGGCATAAGCGAGCCTGTCGACGAATGCCGAAGAATCGCGAATCTGCAGCGTACCTTTCTCGCCCGGCGTAGAATACAGGTACGCTTCGCCTATCGTGAGTTTGTCGCCGTCGTATTTGAGCGGCAGCTTGCCGTGCAGTTCGCCGGTCGCCGTGCCGTCGAAGCCTGCGATAGAGGACACGGCCTTTTCGGTGTCGATCCCGTCAAGGAACAGCGTGAAGCCCGCGGCGAGCCGTTCGCGGCTGAGGAAGCACGAATACAGCCGCGCGGAACCGCCCCAGATGTCCGCCCCGGCTTCTGTCGCCAGAAACGCCGTTTCGGTGGATCTGACGGAAAGAAAAGCGTTCGAGAGCGATATGCCGCCGATGTCCAGCGATGCGGCGCGCGGGAAGGCTGGCTTGATGTCGACATGTTCGCCGATTCCGGTCGCGCCGGCGTGGATCTTGAAATTCTTTACGGCAATTCCGGTCTCGCCAGATTTGCACGAAGCGTCCGTGTTCGCAAGCCATGCGTCGGCCGACCATACCGGGTCCGACCGGTCGCGCGGCTTGGAGGCGTGGGCTTCGAATCGGGCTCTGCCGGAAAAATCCAGCGACTCTACATCTTCCGCAAGGCTGGCAAGCCGTCTGGCGATGTCGCCGATGAAAGCATCGTCGCCGTTGAATTCCGCGTCTGGAATCGCGATATCCGCGGACCAGCCGTCAAACCAGGACCACGAGAATTTCGCGTCCGCGCGCCAACTTGTACCGTTTACAACCACCGAGCAAGCGCCGTTTGCCGAAAGACCAGTCAGCGAGTAGTTGAGACGCGCGACGAGAGAGAACGGCCAATCGAGCAGCTTCCCGCCGCCGGTCGCGATGTAGTCCCACGTCTGGTGGCGGTCCAGCTTCACATGGACTGAAACGGCATGGTTCGTCACCGTCGCCAGGACGTCTTCGGGCAGGGAGTCTTCAAGGTCGATTTCAAACGTCCATTCCCGGCGCAGAATCATCGCATGGAGCGCGACAAGCGCGACAACGGCGAGGACGCAGAACGCGGCGAGCGTTCCTGCGATCCACGGCCACAGCCTCCTGCGGGGGGCGGTATTGACTTCTTCCTGTTCAGACATGACGCCAATATTATACCAAAAAGGGGTGAATCTACAAGCAGGATTTGGTATAATACCGCCTTGCAATGCACTCCGAAAGACAGAGCGAAGAACTGAACAGGCGCAACAGCGCCTTCGACAACAAGCTAAGGCCGACCGACTTTGACGGGTTTGTCGGCCAGCAGAAGGTGCGCGACAGGCTG
>CAMOXA010000111.1 GCA_946628745.1 uncultured Verrucomicrobiota bacterium
GCCCCGTGGCGACGCGGCGTTTCAAGCCTCTGGCGATGTGGCGCGAGAAGATACAGGTAGTCGACGGCAATGCATCCGCGACGTTCACGATTCCCGAATTCGCCGGCGAGGTTCGCGTCACCGCCGTAGCGTACTCCGAAACGGCGGCGGGCGCGGCGTCGGTGCAGTGCAAGGTCGCGCCGAAGCTCGTCGCCCAGCCGGACGCGCCCCGTTTCGCCGCTCCAGGCGACGAGTTCGAGGTGACGCTGCCGCTCGCGAACCGCGCCGGTGAAGACGGCGAGGCCGAGTACGGGATAACGTGCGACGGCGTGACTGTCGCGAAGGGAGCGGTCCGTCTCGCAAACGGCGAGACGAAGGTGCTACGCTTCCCGGTAAAGGCTCCGGCGGTTCCAGGGCTGGCGGCCGTGCGCTATGTGTCGAAAGGATTCGGCGAAACGCACGAAACGGAGATTGAAGTGCCAGTGCGCCCGGCAGTCGCCTGGGTCGAGACGTCAGGCGTGGAGAAACTGGACCCCGGCGCAGGCTTTACGCCCCCGCAGCAAGGCGGCGGCACGCTTTCGAAGTTCAGGTATCATGTCGCGGCGACGCCTTTGGCGGAACTGCGTGCGGCCCTCGAATGCCTCGCGGGGTATCCGTACGAATGCCTTGAGCAGACAAGCTCGCGGATATTCCCGCTCGTGAGCGCCGGCGGCTTGCTGAATGCAGTAGGCTCCGTCGAGGCCGTGAACCGTGCGGAATATGTCGCCGCCGGCGTGAGGCGCGTGGAGTCCATGGTCAGGAACAAAGATTTCGTCATGTGGCCGGACTGCAACTACGCGCCGTGGGACGTGGAAGTTTCTCTGTATGCCGCGCATTTTCTGATCGAGGCCGAGCGCGGCGGTGTGCCGCTCGAGTCCGGCGCGAAAACGAGAGTGATGGAGTTTCTCGGGCGGTGGGCGATGTCGCCGACGAACAGTGTTTCGGCCTACGCCTGCCACACGCTGGCGCTCGCGGGCAAGCCCGAGAAGGACAGGATGTTCCGCCTGTACGATTCGCGCTCGCGGCTCGACCTCGTCTCCCGCGCACGTCTGGCGCGCGCCTTCGCCGCGATCGGAGACCGGGCGAGAGCGGGCGAACTCGTCAAGAACGCCGACTCGCCGGAGTCCGTGAAAGAGGCGTCGTTCCTCCTGCTGGCGCTGCTCGATCTCGACCCTGAAGACGCCAGATGCGCCAGACTCGTGGAGGGACTGCTGGCGCGGCGCGACAAAAACAGCATGTCCTGGCTGACGACGGGCGACAACGCCCATGCGCTTCTTGCGATAGGCGAATACTGGCGCCACCACCCCGTCAAGCCCGGCAGGCCGGACGTCCGCGAAGTTGACGGCAGGCTCGTCAATGTCGGCGAGGGGACGGCGTTCGTGGCGTGGAAGCGTCTCGTGCTGCCTTCGCCGGAAGAAGTGGAGGACGAATCGCGCGGCATCGCAATCCGCCGCGAATTCCTGACCGCCGGCGGCGAGCCTTGCGACCTCGCGAAGGCGAAGTGCGGCGATCTGGTGATGGTGCGGCTTTCGATATCGAGCGAAGACGAGCGCGACTTGAGCGATCTCGTCGTCGAGGACCTCTTCGCCGGGGCGATGGAGCCCGTGCACGGCGCGCTGGATCCGGCGCTCTATCCGTGGATCCCGCAAGATTCAGGAAATTGGGTGATGCGCACCGACACGAGAGATGATAGAATATTGGTGTTCTCGAAAAAGTTCCATTTGAAGAAGAATGAAGAAGCTAGGTTCCATTATCCGCTGCGTGTGGTCTCCGCCGGGTCGTTTGCGCTGCCTAAGGTGGCTGTCGAGGCCATGTATCAGCCTGGGCTTCGCGCTCGTTCTGGCGGCGGGCGCGTCGTGGCCGGCCATTGACTGGGACGATTCGGGCTGCAACGAATATCCCGGCGGGGTCGTGCTGCGCGACTCTGCCGGGCGGGTGTTGCGCGTTTCGCTCGGTCCGAACGACACGGATTGCCGCCCGTACTACAAGGCGAGCGCCGACGACTGGATTGTCAAGGCGCTCGTCGCCGCCGAAGACGGGACGTTCTTTTCGCATTGCGGCGTGAGGCCGCTGAGCATCGCGCGGGCGTTCTTTCAGAACGCGACCAGCCGCCGCAGGATTTCGGGCGCGTCCACGATTACCATGCAGACCGTAAGGCTGCTGCGTCCGCACCGCAAAGGCTATCTTGAAAAATGGGCGGAGGCCGTCAAGGCGATCAAGATGGAACGCCGGCGCGACAAGCTGTGGATTCTATCGCAATATCTCAACCGGGCTCCGTTCGGCTCGAATTTGACAGGCATAGAGGCCGCGGCGAACGGATGGTTCGGCAAGGGGGCGAAAGAACTCGGTCTCGGAGAGGCCGCCATGCTGGCCGGCATGGTGCAGGCGCCGTCGCGCTTCCGCCCGGACCGCGGATACGAAAGGGCGGTGAAAAGGAGGGATTACGTCCTAGGCAGGATGCAGGAGCTCGGGTTCGCGACCGCGGAGCAGGTCGAGGCGGCGCGCAGCGTAATGCCCGTCGTCTGCAGGGCGCCGCGTCCGTTCAAGTCGCCATACTACTGCGACTGGTACATGAACGAAGTCCTCGGCCGCGACAGCGAGAGCCAACGGCACGGCGGCGACATCCGCCCGCCTCTCGACGCCGACATACAGGAGCTTTGCGACGGCGTGGTGAACGCCGCCGCGGAGGAGGGCGGATATTCCGCCGCGGCCGTCGTAGAACGCGTGGACACCGGCGAAGTCGTCGCGCTTGCAGTGAGCGGCGACTATTTCGACCCGTCGCACGGCCAGGTCAACACCGCGATTGCGCCGCGGCCGGCGGGTTCGACACTCAAGCCGTTTCTCGCGGCGTTCGCGATGGACCTCGGCCTCGCGGTTCCGGACGAGCGTTTCGCCGACGTGCCCGGCACCTACAGGGGATACAATCCGGCGAACTTCGACGCGAAATACCGCGGGCTCGTCCCGCTCGGCGACGCCCTCGTGCTGTCGCTCAACATACCTTTCGTGCAGCTTGCCGAGCGCGTCGGGCTGGACCGCTTCGGCGCGGGACTGCGCTCCCTCGGGTTCAGGCACATGAACGCGCCCGACGAACGTTTCGGCCTTGGAATGGCGATTGGAAACGTCGAAGTGACTCTTGTCGAACTCGTGGACGCCTACCGAAAACTCGCGCGTGCGGCAGGCGGCGGAACGAGCGACGGCTCCGGGATAAGCCGCGAGTCGGCGTATCTTGTCGCCGACATTCTCTCGGGCGACCAGCGCAGCGCCGCGGCGTTCGGACATGTGGCGGACGTCAAAGCCTCGCGCTTTGCCTGGAAGACCGGCACCAGCGCGGCCTATCGCGACGCATGGACGGTGGCGTGGAATCCCGAATACGTCGTCGGCGTATGGTGCGGACACATCACAGGATTCGGCGACGAGTCCGTCGTCGGCGCGAAAGCGGCTGCGCCCCGGGCATGGCAGATAGCCCGCGCGCTGTATCCGCAGAACGACGGACCGTGGTTTGTGGAACCTGCGGGAATAGTGCGCAGGCCTGCATGCGCCCTGTCGGGGCTAGCGGCGAATCCAGACTGCCCCGAGGTCGTCGAAGGCGTCGCGATCGCGGGTCGCAGCTCGCCGCGTCTATGCCAGATGCATTGCAGGGACTTCGACGGCAGACCGGCCGTCCGGGACGATCCCCGTCTCGCCGCGTTTCTCGGCAGGATAGATTCGGCGCGGAAACTGTCGATCGCGAAACCTGCGGACGGCTCGAAGTTCAGGCTGGTGGACGGCATGCCGCAGCAGAAGATCGCATGTTCGGCGAACGGCAATCCGCCCGAAGGCCGGCTATGGTGGTTCGTCGACGGACGCCCCGCGGGCGAGACCCGGGGCGCGGGGTCGCTGGCGGTGGAGATGGCGCCCGGCAAGCATGCCATCGTGTGCACGACAACCGAAGGGGTGAGCGCGGAGGTCCGCTGCGAAGTAGTCGCCGACTGACGCGGCCGGCTATTCGACAGGCGTGACGCCTTTCTTGAGAATGATGTTGCCGTATTTGGCAATCTCGCCGGAAACGACAATGGCGTACGCCTTTTTGGCGCGCTCGTAGAAGGCGTAGCGCTCCATCCTGTCGATGGGGCCGCGATAGGCCAGCGCGGCGCGGTAGCGTTCTTCCACTGCGGGGTCGAGCGTGTCGCCCGGCACTGCGTCCATCATCACGACAGGCGTCGCGTAAGAGTCCAGCTCGAAGAGCGGCGCGATGCCGGCGAGAAGGGCGTCGGCGGGTATGCCGTCGGCCCGCAGGACCAAAGCGCCGTCCCGGCCGAAACAGTGCGCCGGAAAGTGCGCGTCGGATATGACGATTTCGTCGCCATGGCCCATTTCGGACAGAGTCTTCAAAAGAACCGGCGAGACGACAGGTGAGATACCTTTCAGCATGAGTGACATCCTTTCGTTTGATGCATGCCGATATTGTACCACAAACGGGGCCGGACGGCTACAAGAAGTTGGCGGGCGTGAACGCTGTTTCGAGAGGCGCGGACGGCACGGACGCCTCGCCAGGGACGGCGTTCCGCGGCGTCCCGAAAAAAGGGGATGCAACCGCGGTCCACGATGTGGTATAATATGAGGCATGAAAACAATACTACTTGCCGCAGCGTCGTTTCTGGCGACATGCGCGCTCGCGTTGCCCAACGGCGGCATCTGGAACGACACCGACGGCGTGCACATCAATGCACACGGCGGCGGACTTTTGAAGGACGGCGACATTTGGTACTGGTACGGCGAGCACAAGATCGCCGGGGGCGCAGGCAATCGTGCGCATGTAGGCGTCGGATGCTACTCGTCCCGCGATCTCGTCGAATGGAAGAACGAAGGAATCGCGCTCAAGGTCTCCGGCGAGGCGGGCGACGACATCGAGAAGGAATGCATCCTCGAACGCCCCAAGGTCGTCAAGGCGCCGGCGACGGGAAAATACGTCATGCTGTTCCACCTCGAGCGGAAAGGGCGCGGATACAACGACGCGCGCGCCGGTTTCGCCGTGGCGGAACGTCCGGCCGGTCCGTTCAGGTTCGTGAAGTCGTGCTGGCCCAATGCAGGCGATTGGCCGGCGGACGCGACGGAAGCCGAGCGCACACCGGCGGCCGTGGCGGCTTCGAAGTCCGCCGGCAGCGTCTCGAACGGCCCGAGCGAAAAGGGCCGCAGTACAAACCTTTATTCAGGCCGCGTAGAGCAAGGGCAAATGTGCCGCGACATGACGCTGTTCGTGGACGACGACGGCTCCGTATGGCACATTTTCGCATCCGAGTCGAATTCTACATTGCACTTCGCAGAGCTGACTGGCGACTGCCTGGGATATACCGGCCGCTGGTATCGCGGCGCCCCGAAGGACTGGACCGAAGCGCCGGCGGTGGTCAAGCACGGCGGCTGGTACTGGCTTCTCGGTTCAAGCTGCACGGGGTGGAAGCCGAACGCGGCGCGCATATACCGCGCGAAGTCGCTGGCGGGGCCGTGGGAATGGCTCGGCAACCCCTGCACGGGCGTCAACGGCGCGAACATGCTCGGCGCGGACAAGACATGGGGCGGCCAG
>CAMOXA010000112.1 GCA_946628745.1 uncultured Verrucomicrobiota bacterium
TCGGTTCAATTGCCAAGCCGGAAATATCGTATGCTTTCGCCTCGACATTGAACTCGGGGTCAACTTTACCAGCCGTGACAACCAGATTGGTCGTAGCCTCGACGCCCTCTTCGGCATCCGTGCCCTTGAGCCAGACGATCAGCTTGTCGCCTTCTTCAGGGGTCGGGGCCGTGTCGGTAGCCGTGAACTGGACGAGCGAGTCGAAGTAGACGCTACCCATATCATAGGAGTTACCATTAACCGCGTCGATCTTACGCGTCAGCTTCTCGGAGATATCGATGCTGAGATAGGTGCCGACCTCATTGCCGAACTCATCCTTATCATCATCATCCTTGCCCTGCCACTGCGTAGGACGGGTGACGGAGGGAAGTTCGCCCTTCTTTATCTGGAGAGAAGTCGTGTCTGCACCATCCGGGACGGACCAGTAGGGCGAGCCTGAAGGTTCTTCGCCGGAAATAAAGTCCGTGTCGGGGGTACCCGGGTTGAACACACCAACTGTATTGCCGGTGAACGACGTACCTGTTTCGGTGTTAAGCTTCGCTGCCTTCGCCATTCCAGCGATGGAAGCAGCCGATGCTATCGCGATTAGTAGTTTTTTCATTGTTGTTCTCCTTTTGCTTTGTCTCAGCGTTTGGTATGATAGCATTTTTTCGGTTCCCCCGCAAGGGGGAAAATGAAAATATTTTTTATTTTTTCTCAGCGGCCGGTTGCGAGGGGACGAAAAGGCGCTATTTATTGGGGTTTTTCGTTGTTTTCGTGTTTCATCCACCCGCCGCGGCGAGCGGCCCGCCACGCCGAGCGCGGCAGATTCTCCCGCCGCGCGGAGTGAAAGCGCCATGCGCGCGTCAAGCGAGGGCGGCGCGGACGATGCCCTCGAAGTCGGACGATTGAGCCTCGATGGACTCCACCATCTTGAACTGGTTGCGCGCGCGGACGAGATTGTGGTCGCGATAGGCGATATGAAAGTAGTTGTCGCCCGAAAGGTAGTCCGTCAGGAACCTGACGCCCACCTCGAACGTCGCGAGTTTGGCGGCGAAGACCATGTTCGCCTTCTCGGCCTCGTTGAGAAACTTCGCTTCGCTGGCGTATCCTCTCGCGAGCGCCTCGAAGCAGTCGCGCCTCGCGAAGACCTTCGAGAGGTCGCTCTCGTCTTCGGCAGCGGACGCGGCGGAAGCGCGGACCATGTCGCCGAAATCGCTCAAGGCGGTTCCGGGCATGACGGTATCGAGGTCGATTACTATTCCGTCGCCCTGCGGCGAGAGCATGACATTGTTTATTTTCGCGTCGTTGTGGGCGACGCGCTCGGGGATCTCGCCGGCGGCGACAAGCGAGACGAGGCGCGAGGCCTCTTCGCGGCGCTTGTCGACGAAGGCGAGCTCTTTCGCGGCGGCCGGGGCGCGGCCGCGGACGTCGGCGCGAACCGCCGCGTCGAGAAGGCGCAGGCGGTCGGGCGTGTCGTGAAAGCGCGGCAGTATTTCATCGAGACGCGGCGGCGGCAGGTCGGCGAGGCAGTTCTGGAACCTCGCCACCGCCCGCGCGACCGCGTATGCCTGGGCGGGAGTCTCGACGACGTCGAAGGTCTTGTAGCCTTCTATAAAGGAATAAAGCCGCCATGCTCCTTCATAGGCGGCGACTTCGAGAGTCTTCTCGCCTTTCGACGCGAGATGGGCCGTTACGCGGCGAATCGTCCTTTCCAGAGAAGCGAGGTCGCCGAAGATGTCTTCGGCGACGTGCTGGAGGATGAAGCGGCGGCCGCCCGCAGTCTCGACCTTGTAAGTGTCGTTGATGTGTCCGGAGCCATACCGGTCGACGCCGGTCTGGTCCGTGACACCCATCGACGCGAGAACCGCGTCGAGACGCGAGCGGGAGAATTCCACTTACGATCCTCCGCCGCGCGCTCAGCGCTTCTTGATGACGGGAATCTGCGCGGCCGCGACGGACTGTCCGAGGCGGCGGGCCTTCTCGTCGGGCATGAAGATGTCGATCTTCTCTGCCCACTCGGGGTAGACGTCCTTGAGCATGGCCTTGGCTGTTTCGAGTATGACCTCGCCGCCGAGCCCGGAAGTGACGCGCCCGAGAATCATCATGTTCTCGTAGTCGTAGAACTCGTTGTACCACGGGATGGCGTGGGCGAGGAAGCGCCCGATCTGTATGTAGACCTTGAGAGCCTTCTCGTCGCCCTTTTCCATCGCGGCCTGGACGACCTTGAGGCGCTCGGGCAGGGGCATCGACTTGGGGAATTTGAAGCCGTATTTTTCGGCGAGCCAGTTGACGGCCTGCTGGGAGAAGGCCATCGCGCCGACGCCCGCGTCACCCGACCACTCGCAGCGCGGCGCGGCGGGGTTGAAGTCGACTGGCGCGAAGGCGAGCTCGCTGATGCGGCCCGTCATGCGGCCTTTCATGTCGACGTAGCCGACGGCTTCCGAAGAACCCATCGCGACGCCGAGGATGCCTTTCTTCCCCATCGTGATCATGCCGGCGAGCGCGGTGACGTCGCCATCGTTGTAGATCGCGAACGGCACGCCCCAGTCCTTCTCGATTCTGAAGAACATGTTCTGGGCGGTTTCGAACTTGGAGGGGTTTTTCTCCTTGATGGCCCTGAAGAGGCTGGCGATGCCCATCTTCTGTCCGACGAGCGTACCCGCCGTCGAACCGCCGATGGCGTCGACGCGAGGGAGCGCCGCGGCGGCCTCCTTGAGGCCTGCGGTGAGCTTGGAGTAGTGGTACTCGGGGTCGGCGTTGTTGCGCGGATCCCACGGGAACTCCTTGGAGAAGACGACCTTGCCCTTGTTGAGTGCGGAGATCTTGAAGTCGCTCGCGCCGAGGTCGAAGCCGATGCGGCATCCGTCAGCGACGGTCTTGACGGCGGCGGGCTTTTCGTTGAACTCGGGCATCTTCGCCGCGGGCACGACGACCGTCTCGACGGGGCGGCCGTAGATGGAAGTGAAGAAATCGTAGTCAAACGCGCGCGCACCCTTGGGGGTGTACGCCTTGGCGACGGGTTTCACGATGGCGTCAGGTCCGGAGAGGTAGAGCTTCCATCCGCCTGCCGACCAGACGATGAACTTCGCGATTCTTTCGACGACGTAGCTTACCTGCTTGGAGGCCTTTGGATCGAGGCGCTGCGGCACGGGCAGATCATAGCGGTAGACCTTGCCGTTCTCGCGCTCCCAGGCGATCGAAACGATGTCGGCCTTGTCGCCGATGCCTCCATAGATCTCCCAAAGAGCGTTCATGGGTGCCATGAACTCGGTGTCGCACTTGCACTTGGCTGATTTGCATGCCATCTTGTGTTCCCTCCTGTGTTAGTCGTTTGTTTGAGTTTTTGTTTGACTGGCGAGAGAATTATATCATATTGCGTCGAAAGCCGCAAGCACCGCCGGCGTGACGTCGACAAGCGAGCTGACGGACTCGCGCAGCTTTCGCTCTTTCGGGCCGAGCGCCACGAACGGCACGGGGTTGCGGGTGTGGCCGCGGTCGTCCATCGACTCTATATTGCCGTGGTCGGCGGTCATGACCAGCGTTATGCCGGCCGCTTCGACGAGGCGCACGAGCGACGAGAGAAAGCGGTCGTACGTTCTCAGTACGGCGCATGCGCGTGAATAGTCCATCGAGTGTCCCGACACGTCCGTCTGGAAGAACTCGTATAGAGTGAAGTCGTGGTCGCGGGCGATGGCGAAGAGGTGTTCGGCCGCGCGCTGCGGCGGTATGATGCGAATGTCGGGGTAGCGGTCCTGGATGGTCTCGCGGGTCAGATCCTGCATGAGCGCACGATCCTCAACGAGGTCGCCGGCGGTCGTCACCACCTCCGGCGTCGTAAGAGCCATAACCGTCGTCACCGATTTGTACCGGCGCGATTCAAGCTCGTCCGGCGTATCGACGAGGTAGGCGTCGGCGAACTTCACCTTTTTGCCGCGCTTCTTGAGCTGGAGAAAGAGATTGTCGTTTTCTATTATCTGCCTGAGGGACGGACCCGGGAACCCCTCGCAGTGGCGCCCCATCGCCTTCGCGCAGTTCACTCCCGTGAACATCGTGGCCTGTCCTGTCGCGGACTGCGGCAGACCGTCGACGCCCAGGCAGGCGTCTATAGGCTTCGAATGGCGCTCTATAAGGCGGCAAAGAGTCGGGCAGACTTCCCGGTTTACGGGATTGTCAGCCGCCGCGTCGCGAACCCCCACGCCATCGATAAATAGAAATATGATTTTCACCAACACGAGTATTATACCAAAAAATCGCCGGCTTGTGTCAGTCTTGTGCGCAGTGTTTTCACATTAATCCAGCATCACAGCCGGTCTTTCGCGGCATTGGAAGCCCAAACCGAAGTCTCCACCCTCGTATCCACTCAAAACACATCCTCCAGCACCATATAATACGCCATTATCGACAATGTAGATAACTTTGTGATAACTGTTGATACAAGAAGACATCTTCCTTATTGACAGACACCTCAAAGTGGGTTTTACCCCTAATTTTATTAGGTTTTGCACGTTATGCCCTTTTATTCAGTGACGCATAACGCCCGTCTTTTTCTTGTTCACAAGACAGGGCGGTTATGATATAATGGCGGGCGTCATACGGACCATGGACAATGCACACAAAGAACCATAAAACATACGATGTCATCGTAGTCGGCGGCGGTCATGCCGGTGCCGAAGCGGCGCTTGCATCCGCCCGCATGGGGGCCGACACCCTTCTCGTGACGGCCCGAAAAGACGCCATCGCGAGGATGCCCTGCAATCCTTCCATAGGCGGACTCGCCAAGAGCCATCTCGTCTACGAGCTGGACGCTTTGGGCGGAGAGATGGGACGCAATGCGGACGCCACCGCGCTGCAGGCAAAGACGCTCAACTTAAGCCGCGGACCGGCAGTTAGAGCCACACGCGCCCAGTGCGCCAAACGCGAGTATACCGAGAGAATGCAGAAAGTCATCTTCTCGCAGCCCAATCTCACTGTAATCGAAGACTCGGCAATCGACCTGATCACCGCGTCAACATCTCCGCGAGCTGTCCACGGAATCGTCACCGACCATCACGGCGCGATCGAGGCCAAAGCTGTAGTCATTACATCCGGTACATCTCTCAGAGGACGCATCTGGATTGGTAAAGAGTGCGAAGAAAGCGGCGGCGACGGACGCCCGGCAGTCAATCAGCTGTCGGTTTCACTTGAAAAGTTAGGATTCACCTTAATTCGCCTCAAAACAGGCACTCCGCCGCGTCTAAAAGCCTCATCTTGCGATTTTTCACGCTGTCAAAGACAGGACGGAGACACCCCACGGCCAAAATTCAGCAGAAGTTCTGCTTTTAGG
>CAMOXA010000113.1 GCA_946628745.1 uncultured Verrucomicrobiota bacterium
TGGCCCCATTCGTCCATGGGGTTGTCGTTGTCATCTATAAGGTAGCCGCTGTCGCCGCTGGAGCCGTCCGCGCCGTTTGCCGCATCGCCGCCTTGGGCGACGATGCTGCCGCGCCCTGTTATGATGAGCGTTGAGTTTTCCGGCACCTCGATGCCCGCGCCGGCTCCAGTCGAGCCGCTGGCCGGACCGCCCTCGACCGTCAGCTTGCAGTCTTTCGGTATGAACAATACGGCCGTCGCGCCTTCTTCGACCTTGAGCGCGCTCGCACCGGCCTGTCCGTATGTCAGCGACAACTCCCCTTCGACCGTGTAGACAGTGCCGTTGCGCAACGTGCCGCCTAGCGTTATTTCGCCGGTGCTCGTATATCCGGCCCTGAGAAACGGACATGCGAACAACCCGGCCGCAAGCGCCAGAGCGAACTTCGGCCTGAACTTAGGCTTGAATATGGTCCCAACCCTCATTTTCATCTCCGCGGCCATGATTCCCCCACGGTCGCGGCACACCGTATATTATATCACATTTTCCGCGCCGCGTCCTCAAAGTTTCCGGACTTTGAGATTGCAGAACGAAACAGTCGAGTCGCCGTGATCCTGCAACAGAAGCCTTCCCTCGGCGACTTCGCCCCAATCCTGCGGCTTCCCGTCGGCAGTCGAACCCCATGTCGCGTACTTCGACTCCTTGACCGCCGCCTTGAACTCCCTGCCGCCGCGCTCGTACTCAAGAACCTTCCGGCCGTTGAGCCAGTGTTCGACATGCGAACCCTTCGCGACGATCATGCCCGTGTTCCACTGCCCCGGCCCCTTCAGGATGGCGTCGGCGTTCGCCGGGTAGATATCGTACAGCGCGGCCGCCTTGCGGTTGCCGTCCCGACCCTTGTCGGAATCCGGATGCCCGTTCTCGAGTATCTGGTACTCCTCGCACGAGCCGCGGTTCTGCTTCTCGTCGTAGAAGTATTTGACGCCGGAATTGGCGCTGTCCGTCAGCCGGAAGTCGAACTTGAAGGCGAAGTCCTTGAACTTGCGTACGGTCACGATGTCTCCGCCGCCGCCGAGCTTCTGGTCTTCGGGCGGCAGCGGGAACCACTTGCCGTTGGCGATTCCGTTGACCGGACGCATGGTGAGCGTTCCGTCGGCGATCGCCCAGCCTTTCTCCGGCGGCGCCTTGCATCCGCTCTTCACGGCGAGCCACCCGTCGAGCGTCCTGCCGTCCCACAGCAGCTCCCACCCCTCGGACTTTTCCTCGGCTGTCAGCGTGTTGGCGCCTGCCGGCGCCGGTCTCATGACAGCCTTGGCTTTGATCGTGTCGCACACGCCGCGCTCGTAGGCGATGCACTCCACGACGGCGAGAAGATTGTCCTGGAAGTCGCGCTCGTATTCCAGCGAGCATACGCCGTCGTAGCCGATGTCCGCAAAAGCCTGCAAGACTCCCGCGATGTTGATTTTGCCGCGCGGCAGCGGGACGGACGCGCCGTCCGGTTTGCCGATTTCAAAGTTCTTGATGTGCGCGTCGAATATCCGCTCGCCGTACTTGCGTATCGTTTCGGCGGGGTCCTTTCCGCACGCGTACTCCCAGCCGATGTCGATGCAAAAGCCAATGCGCGGGTCGAGATCCTTGACCAGGTTCCATCCGTATTCGACATCGGGGTACATCTGCGGCGAGGACGGCCCGTGGTTGTGTATCGCGTAGCGCATGTCGAATTCTTTGACGAGTTTGTCGATTTCGACGAGAAGCGCGCGCGAGCCGCGGCGCTTGTTCCAGCTGTCTTTCCCGTCGGTCGGCTCGTACGGCACGCCCACGATAGTCTTTACGCCGAGGCGTCTGGCGAACTCGAACTGCGAGCGCAGATTCGCCGCGTCCTTGACGTATATAGGCCCTATCGCGTACGGCGTGACGCCGCAGGCTGCGCACTTCGCCTTGAATGCCGCCATGTCGGCGTCCGTCGCACTGAACGGCAGGTGGAAGTCTTTCACGCAAAGGTAGTGCACGTCAGCCTTCTGCATTATCGCGAGGGAATCTTCAAGCGTGCGCTTGTTGAACGTGTAGCCGGCGACGCCGATTTTGAACGGAACCGCTGCGGACACGCCCAGCGAGGCCAGACTCGCCGCTGCAAACAGTATCTTCTTCATATCCATCTCCCTTTACATTTTACACTTTACACTTTACACTCTGTAAAACTCCTCCCAACCCTTGCGCGGAGTCCCCTTCGACCCTTTCAACAACGCGTTCGCCTCGTCGTCGCCGACAATGCGCTTGGCCGCCGGATCGAACTTGATGCCGCGGTTCAGACGCTGGGCGATGCATCCGAGGCAGAACACCTCCGAAAGCGGTGCCGAGACGGAGAACGGCGAGCGCGTCTCTTCGCGTCCCATGACTGCCAGCAGGAAGTTCGCGTAGTGGTTGGAGCCCGGACGCGTGAACCTGGGCGCCTTCTCCTTCGAGCCGCACATCTTTATCGGCGCGCTGTGCGAGCCGCCCTGCCAGGCCGTGCCGTCGGCGAGATAGAAGAACTTGCCGGGATTCAGCTTGCGGCTCTTGTCCTCCGTCGAACCCTTCGCGACAGGTATTGACGGATCCCACCCCGCCGCCTCGTATCCCTTCGGCAGCTCCGGCAGATTCGTCACGCCCTCGTACCATTCCAGATCGATCGCCGGACGCCTGCCCTTGGCCGGGAACTTGAACGTGAGTGTATCTTGCATCGGGAAGACGTATGGGTTCCATCCTTCGACGTCCTTGATCTGGACCTCGGTCGGCAGTCCCAGTTCGAAGAACCTGTGCATGGTATCCATCGTGTGCGCCCCCCAGTCGCCGAGGCACCCGTTGCCGAAGTCGTACCAGCTGCGCCACTCGCCCTGGACGTAGTCCTTGGAATAGTCGTGGTGCGAGGCGGTGCCGAGCCATGTTTCCCAGTCGAGTCCGGCCGGCATCGCCTCGGCCTTCGGGAAGGACGAAACCCTGCCGTTCCATTTGTGCCAGCGGCGCGGATTGTTCATGTGCGCAACGAGCTTCGTGAGCTTCGACACGTCGATCACTCCGTTTTCGACATAGTCGCGGAACTGGAAGTAGTTTTCGCCGCTGTGCCCCTGGTTGCCCATCTGGGTGACGACGCCGTACTTAGCCGCGGCCGCCATCAAAAGCTCGCACTCTTCAAAAGTGTGGGCGAGGGGCTTTTCGGAGAACACCGCCAGCCCCCGCTTCATCGACGCCATAAGCGCCGGGAAGTGCGAATGGTCGGGCGTCATGACGGCGACAGCGTCGATCTTGCCTTCCATCGCGTCGAGCATCTTGCGAAAATCCCTGAACCGCGGCACGTCGGGATAGCGCTTCAACGCCTCCGCGCACTGTCCGCCGTCGAGATCGGTGTCGCAGAGCGCGGCGATTTCGACGAGTTTCGTCTTCTCGAATTCGCGGATGTCGTTCCATGCCTGCTGGCCGATGCCGACACACGCGAGGCGCACCTTGTCGCCCGGCTGGAATGCGCGAAACCCGGCGAAGCAAGGGTACGCGCCGGCGGCAAGCGCCGCCCTGATGAAAGATCTTCTGCTGATGTGCATTGCTGTAGCTCCTTCTGTTTTATTGTATCAAGAGGATTTGTCTGCCGTATCGCGTCATTGCGCCGGCGCCGCAGGCCCCTGCCGGCCGATTCGCGTGAAATACTCCTTGGTCACCTTCGCCACCGTCGGCGAAAGCAGCACGAGCGCCACGAGGTTCGGGAATGCCATGAGCCCGTTAAAGACGTCGGCCATGTCCCAGACGACCTTGACCGTAAGATACGGCCCTGTGAACACGGCGAGCACGTAGAGCAGCCGGTAGAACTTCACCCAGATGCGGCGCTTCGTCCCGACGAGATACTCCAGGCACTTCTCGGAGTAGTAGTCCCAGCCGAGTATTGTCGTGAAAGCGAAGAACGCGAGCGCGACCATCAGAAAGCCGCCTGCGATTCTGCCGGAGTTCGGTCCGAGGAAGGCGAGGCCGCGGCTGAACGCTTCGATGGTTATGTCGACGCCCTTCAGCCCGAGCGACGGCTCCCACGCCCCGGTGACAACGATCGCGAGCCCCGTCATCGTGCAGATGACGATCGTGTCGATGAATGTTCCCGTCATGCATACGAGACCCTGGCGGACAGGCTCGTCCGTCTTCGCGGCGGCCGCGGCGATCGGCGCGGACCCGAGTCCCGCCTCGTTCGAGAATATGCCGCGCGCTATCCCCTTCTGCATCGCGATGAAGATCGTCCCGACGACGCCGCCCGTGAAAGCGGACGGATTGAACGCAGACCTCACTATCAACTCGACCGCGAGCGTGATCTTCGAGAGATTCCCGAGAAGCAGGAATGCGATGACGGCCACGTAGAATATCGCCATGAACGGCACCACGACGGTCGAAACCGAGGCTATGCGCTTAAGTCCCCCGATGACCACCAGCCCGACGCAGGCTGTGACGAAAACGCCCGCCACCACGACCGGCGTAGAGTATGTCGTCCCGAAAAGCTGCAGCCCGGTCGACATGTCCGACGCGTTGAAGCCAGGGTCGAAGAAGCGCTGCACGGCGGATGTTATGCCGTGTATCTGTGTTATCGTGCCGATGCCCATTATGCCCGCCAGCGCGCCGAAGCAGGCGAACATGACGGCCAGCCACTTCCAGTTCTGTATGCCGAACACGCCTTTGAGACCGCGCTCTATGTAGTAGAACGGTCCGCCGAGAACCGTGCCGTCCGGCAGCACTTCCCTGTACTTTACGGCGAGAAGTCCCTCGGCGTACTTCGTCGCCATGCCGAAGAACGCCGCGACCTCCATCCAGAACAGCGCGCCGGGGCCGCCGGTGCCTATCGCCGTCGCGACGCCCACTATGTTGCCTGTGCCGATTGTCGCCGAAAGCGCCGTGCAAAGAGCGCCGAACTGGCTTACTTCGCCGGTCGCGTCCAAAGCCTCCTCGCCCTTGAACATGATACGGAAGGCGTTTTTGAGATTGAACAGATGCACAAACCTGAGAACGCACGTGAGTATGAGGCCCGTGACGAGAATGCCCGCTATAAGCGGCACGCCCCATACATAGTCGTCGACCGTCGTCACCCAGTCCGAAAGCGCCGCGAGCCAGCCGCTCGAAGCTTCCACGGACTGTGCTATGCCGGCGCCCAGCGTCGCCTCCGGTTCGGCGGCGACAGTCTGCAATGCTGTCGAGGCCGCCGCAAGTGTATTTGTCATCTCTTTAACTCCTGTTTTGTTGTCTGATGTTGTATTATACCATAATCGCTTCCGCCGCGCACGGCCAAAGCGCTAAAAA
>CAMOXA010000114.1 GCA_946628745.1 uncultured Verrucomicrobiota bacterium
CCGCCGAAGAATCCCTCGAACCCGCCGCCCATCCCGCCGTGGCGGCCGCCGAACAGGTCACCGAACATGGAGAATATGTCGTCCATGCTCATGCCGCCCGAGCCGAAGCCGCTATAGCCCTGAGCGCCCATTCCGGCATGTCCGAACTGGTCGTAGCGCTGGCGCTTTTCGGGGTCGTGCAGAACATCGTACGCTTCGGCGGCCTCCTTGAACTTCTCCTCGGCCGCCTTGTCGCCCGGATTGCGGTCTGGGTGGTACTTCATGGCGAGCTTGCGGTAGGCCGACTTTATCTCGTCTGCCGTCGCGCTCTTGCTTACGCCGAGCACCTCGTAATAATCTCTCTTCTCTGCCATCTTGCAAATCGTTTATTCGGCAGCCGCGGGCTTGCCCGCAGACACCACCACCTGCGCGGCCCTAAGCACCTTGCCTTTGAGCATCCAGCCGCGCTTCACCTCGTTGGACACCTTGCCCTCGTCGAACTCAGCGTTGGGCAGCTGCGCCACGGCTTCCATCGTCTCGGTGTCCAGCGCCTTGCCGACGCTGTCGAACGGTTCCGCGCCGTGGTCTTTGAGCGCGCCGAGAAACGTGTCGTAGACGAGTTTCACGCCCTTGACGAACGGATCTTCCGCATCCTTCGCCGTCGTGAGCGCGAGCGACAGATTGTCGACTACCGGCAGGATATCCTTGAGTATGTCGGCCTCCGCATAGCGGTAGGTGTCTTCACGGTCGCGCGCCGTGCGCTTCTTGAAGTTGTCGAAGTCTGCGAGCAGCCTCGCGTAGAGGTCTTTCCAGTCGGGTTCGGACGGCTTTTTATCCGCCGCCTCCGTCTCCGGCGCCTTCTCCCCCGCCGCCTCCCCGGCGGACTCGGGAGACTGGTTTTCTGCGGCTTCGGCAGGCTCCGGCCCGGCAGGCTTCTCCTGCTCCGCGGCCGGCTCCTGCGCCGTCTTCTGCTCTTCAGGTTTCTTTTCTGCTGTCTCGTCCAACACTCTGTACCTCTTGTGCCTTCTCTCTGCCCCGAACCTCATGCCTTACGCCTTTATCTGCCCGGCCTTCGCGAGCATCTTCGCTTCGACGCTCTGTATCTCGGCGAAACCCTGCGAGCTGTGCGGGTTGAGTCCGTCGGAAGCCTCCATCGAGCTGTCGGCCTCGTTGTAGATCGTGGCCTTGAGTCCGGCGAGAGACTCGAAGAAGATGTTGCCCTTGTAAAGGCCGAGCGTGACTTCGGCCGTCGCCTTGTCCGCCCACACCTGAATCGCCGCGCGCGCGGCCTGTGTCGCGGGGTCGAACCACCTGCCGTCGTATATCTGGTCGGCGACGAGCTTGGACAGCTGCTGGAAGAAGAGCGTCGAGCGGCGGTCCATCACGCCTTCGTAGATGTACTTGAGGCCCCAGGACAGAACCTCCATGCCGGGCGCTTCGTAGACGCCGCGGCTCTTCGTGCCGATTATGCGGTTCTCGAGCGCGTGCTTCATGCCGATTCCGTTGCGTCCGCCGATCTTGTTGACCTCGAGCATGACCTCGTAAGGCGTCATCTTCTTGCCGTTTACGGCCGTGCAGCGCCCCTTCTCGAACTTGAGGACGATCTTTTCGATCTTGTTTGGAGCCTTCTCGGGCCACACGCCCATCGTGGGCTTGACGATGCGCATCGACGTTTCCATCGATTCAAGGTCTTCCGCCTCGTGCGAGAGGCCGGCGAGATTGCCGTCGGTGGAATATTTCTTCTTCGTGCCTGCGAAAGCGACGATGCCGCGCTTGGCGAGGAATTCGACCATCTGCGTGCGGCCGGGGAACTTCTTGAGAAGCTCCGAATCGCGCCACGGCGCGTACACGCCGAACTTGGGGTCGAGGACGTTCGTATAGCGTTCGAACCGCATCTGGTCGTTGCCGCGGCCCGTCGCCCCGTGCACGAGCGCGACGCAGCCCGCCTTCTTCATGGCGGGGAGAAGTTTCTGGACGGTCACGGCGCGCGCGATGCCGGTCGAGTTCCAGTATCCGCCGTCGTACATCGCCTGGCATTTCACCGTTTCAAAGCAGATGTCGGCCATCTCCTTCGTGACGTCCACAATCGTCGTTTCGACTCCTGTCGGCGCCATCTTCTTCTTTATGTCGTTTATATCCTTCTCGTCAGGCTGACCTACATTGGCCGAAAACGCCTTGACCTTCACCCCCGCGTCCTGCAGCACGCAGCAGATGGTCTTGGAATCCAACCCGCCGGAAACGCACACTCCGACGGTCTTGCCTTTCAATTCTTCGAGTTTCATGAGTCTAATCCTTTCGAGTCAGCCGCATATTGTACCACATTTTCCCCGCGCTGTGAAGACGCTATCGACGGTTCTCCGTTTTTTTTCATAGCAGGCGCAGCGCCGCAGTCCTCGCCCCTTCAAGCGTCCATAACCCCCGCCACGCCGCACCTTCAAGCGGCTTCATCTAGGGTGTTTATGGTAAACCCTCGACCTTGTCTCGGGCTCGAAGCGGCCAAACGCCAGGAGAAGCTGCGGCTTGCGATTGTTCCCGACTTTCTAGTGGGCGCGCACGCACTGGAATGCGCCGACGCGCTCATCACGCGCGACCGCGGCTTCATGCGTCGCTATTTTTCCAAACTCAAGGTTATCGATCCAACACAGGAATGTTGCCAATAGCCGACACCAATGTCCAGTGATTGGGAAAGGCGAAAACCTTGCGGGCCCTAGCGCGCACCCGGGCCCATCTCGAAGACGAGTTCGCCGCCGGAAATGACGTCCGCATGGCGGATTGTAAACCCTTCGAGCGGTCTGCCGTCGAGAGCGACGCTTTTGACGTATTTGTTTTCGTCCGACAGATTCTTCGCGACTACCGTGAACGTCTTGCCGTTTGCAAGGTTCAACACCACTTTCTTTAGTTGCGGCGCGCCGAGGACGTATTCGCCGCTCGCCGGATTGAGCGGATAGAATCCCATCGCTGAAAAAACGTACCACGCGCTCATCTGTCCGCAATCGTCGTTGCCGCAAAGTCCGTCCGGCCTGGGCTTGTAGAACTCCTTGACGACATCGCGCACGAGTTCCGCCTGGCGCTCCGGCAGTCCCGCGTAGCGCAGAAGATAGATGATGTGGTGGCTCGGTTCGTTGCCGTGGCAATACTGCCCCATGAGACCCGTCACGTCCTCGCAAGTGCCGGTCTCGGACTCGTCCGCCGCCAGCGTGAAAAGCCGGCACAGCCTCTCGCCCGCGACCTTCTTGCCGCCGACAGCCTCGACGAGAGCCTCCGGCTCGTGCAGAACGTGCCAGGTCCACTGCCAGGCGTTGCCCTCTGTGTAGTCGCTCCCGGTGCCGGCGTTGCGGCCAAGCGCGAGCGGATTGAACGGCGCCGTCCAGTTGCCGCGCGAATCGCGGCCTCGCGCGAATCGCGTCTCGGGGTCGATGACGTTTCGCCAGGCGCGCGAACGTTCGAGAAAGAACGCCGCGTCCCCGTCGTAGCCGAGGCGCGCGGCCATTTGCGCGGCGCACCAGTCGTCGTATGTCGACTCCAAAAGGCGCGAGACCGACTCGCTCGTCACGATGTCATTCGGGTACCAGCCGTACTTGTCCAGGAGTTCCCAATCCTCGAGCTTGCGGCCCTTGTGCGGTTTTGTGATGGAATCTTTGACCGCGGCGTACGCGGCCTCCCAGAACGCGCGGTCGCGCGAATGCCTGGAAAGCGCATGCGCCCCGCCGGGCGCGGTGTCGCGCGTGAGCGCCTCGGTTTTCAGGAACCAGTCGACTATGACCGGTATCGAGTGAGTGCCGATCATGCACTGGTTGTCCCGTCCCATCAATGTCCAGATCGGCAGAAAGCCCGCCGCGCGCCAATGCTCGAGCATCGTCTCGACGAAGCCGTCGGCCTTCTCGGGCGCGATAATGGTATAGAGCGGATGCGCGGCGCGAAAAGTGTCCCAGAGCGAAAGCGTGGAATAGTATGATCCGCCGCCGGCGGAGTGGACCTCGCCGTCGGCGCCGCGATAGCGCCCGTCGACGTCCGCAATGTTGTTGGGCTGGATGAACATGCGGTACAGCGCGGAATAGAAGGCCGTCTTCTCGTCGTCCGTCCCGTCTACCTCTATTCGCGCCAGCTCGCGGTTCCACGCGGCGAGCGCCGCGGCGCGGACGGCGTCGAAGTCGAACGCTGGTATTTCGGCGGCGAGGTTGCGCCGCGCCCCGGCGACATCCACCAGCGAATAGCCGATTTTGACGACGAGCGGTTCGCCGGCCGGCAGATCGAAGTCCAGCGCGAAACGCGGCGCCCTTTCGTCCGGCGACGCCGGCTCCAGCCTTCGCCAGGACGCGACGGGGTGGCTGAATTCCACGACAAACGAATAGCTGCGCGTCACCCAGTATTTGCGGACCGTGGTGCCGGCGATGCGGCTGTCCTCGACGCGCGCGTCGCAGGAGAGAATCGTCTTGGCGATATCCTTGCCGCCGATGCCCCACATGCAATCGATCAGCAGCGAGGCGCGGCTTTGCGGATACTTGAGACGGTAAATCGCGCAGTGCGGCGCGGCGGTCGCCTCCACGCGCACGCCGCAGTCGTCCAGCGTCACGGCGTAACAGCCCGGCGAACACGATTGAGTCTCTTTGCGGAACGCGGACGAGACGGCCGGCGAGGCTTCGCCCGCGAACGGCATGATGCGCAAATCGCCGAGGTCGCCGCACCCTGTTCCGCTCAAGTGCGTCTGGGAGAAACCGAGTATGCGATCGTCCTCCCAGCGGTAGCCCGCGCAGTACCGATAGCCCTCGCGCCCCGTATCCGGCGAGGGCTGCACGAGACCGAGCGGATACGCCGCGCCCGGGAAGGTGTGGCCGTCGCCGCCGCATCCGATCTCCGGGCGGACCCATCCGGAGTGCGCGTCGACACACGCCGAAGCGATTCCCGCCGCGACTATTGCTCCAAGTGCGTTGCTCTCCATGTCTGCGCCTCCGTTTCGTTCAGTTGTTGAAACGAAGAACATTATACCATATTTTCAGCATCAGCGAACGCCCGGTCAGCGGCTGCAGACCATCGCCGCGCTATTCCGCGACAGGTGCGACTTTGACGCGGTAGAACCGCTTTGCGCCGTCCTTCGGCGCGTCGAGCGTTAGCGGACCCGACGCGACGGCCTTCACCGGCGCCGTCTCGCAGGTCGCGCCGCCGATGCCGCCCGGAACAAGTTCGTCGCCGTAGACCACCGAATACCAGAACCCTGCAACGGCATCGACGGATATGCCGTCCGTCGCCTCGCCGCCATAGGAAGAAATCTCGA
>CAMOXA010000115.1 GCA_946628745.1 uncultured Verrucomicrobiota bacterium
GGGCGAACTGGCGCAGGCGTGCCGCGAGGCCGGGCTACAGCTCAACTTCTACTACTCGCTTATGGACTGGCATCGCAAGGACTACCCGGCCGGCAACGTCGCCAGAGCGGTTCTCGGCGACCAAAAGGGCGACTATGGCTCATACAAGCGGTTCATGCTCGCGCAGATAGGCGAGCTCATAGACTCGTACCACCCCGGCTGCATCTGGTTTGACGGAGAGTGGGAGCAGCCGTCCTTCGACTGGGACTTCGACACCATATACGATTTCATCCACGCGAGGCGCACTCTTGTCGCGAACAACAACCATAGACCGATACGCGCCAAGGAGGACATACAGCTTTTCGAGCGCGATCTGCCGGGCGAGGGCGCTATGTTTTCGAAGGACCAGCCGCTGACGCGGGACAGGCCCGTCGAGCAGTGCGACGTGATACAGTACGGGGTCTGGGGATACAAGATAGGCCAGAAGAACTTCCGTCCGCCGGAGGAAGTCGTGGCGATGGTGGCGCGCGCGGCGGCGAAAGACGCCAACCTGCTCATGAATATCGGGCCAGACGGGTCGGGGCAGTTTCCTGCGAAGGCCGTCGAGACGATGGCGAAGACGGGCGAGTGGTTCGCGCGCTACGGCGAGACGATATACGGCACGCGCGGCTGCGGAATCGCCAGCGGCGGCGATGTGGTCGCGACGCGCAGGGACGGCACTTTGTACCTGCACTTTTTGAAGCCCGGCATCGATGAAATAGTCTTCAGACCAGACGGAAAAATCGCGGAAGCGAAGTGCCTTGTCGAAGGCGGGGCGGCGTCGGTCGCGGCGGCGGGCCCGGCTGGCGGCGGGGCGGTTTCGGTAAAGGTGACGCGTCCGGAGGGATTCGGATACGATCTGCCGGTAAGGCTGACTTTCGAATAGGAGCGGCCCGGGAGACGGCAGGAAAGCGAAACGCCAAGGAGGATATAACAGTTGAAAGACGATTTTCTCGTGTTCGACCATGTGACGAAAAGGTTCGGCGCGCTTACAGCGGTGGATGACGTCTGCCTCACCGTGAAGCGCGGCGAATTCTTCTCTCTTCTGGGGCCGTCGGGGTGCGGCAAGACGACGCTCCTGCGGATGCTCGGCGGCTTCGAGCGGCCGGATTCCGGCAGGATATACCTCGAAGGCCGGGATATAACCGATTTGCCGCCGAACCAGCGCCGCGTGCACACGGTATTCCAGAACTACGCGCTCTTCCCGACGATGACCATATGGGACAACATCGCGTTCTCCCTCAAGCTCGCGAAGAAGGAGAAGGGCGAGATAGAAGAAAAGGTCAACGCGATTCTGGGCATGATTCAGATGAGCGAGCACGCCTGGAAGTATCCCAACCAGCTTTCGGGCGGACAGAAGCAGCGCGTCGCGATCGCCCGCGCGCTCGTGGACCGGCCGCAGGTCCTGCTTCTTGACGAGCCGCTCGCGGCGCTCGATCTCAAGCTTCGCCAGCACATGCTGATAGAACTCGACGCGATACACGACCAGGTCGGCATCACATTCATATACGTGACGCACGACCAGGGCGAGGCGATGAGCCTGTCGGACCGCATCGCGGTCGTGAACAAAGGCAGGATTGAACAACTCGACGTGCCGGCCAAGATATACGAGGCGCCGTCGTCGCGTTTTGTCGCGTCGTTCATAGGCGACACCAATTTTTTCTCGGGGGAGATCGTTTCTGTCGAAGGCGACTACTGCACCATACAGCCCGAAGGCTTCCCAGCGATAAGCGCGTACAACGACAAGAATCTCAAGGCCGGGCAGCGGGTGGATTTGTCGGTGCGGCCGGAGAAGATACGCGTCACGCTCAATCCCCCTTTGCCCGAGAAAGGCGCCGGCATCAACGTTTTTCCGGCCAAGGTGAAAGACATCGTGTACCAGGGCGTGTACACGAAATACTGGCTCCAGTCGGGCGGAATGCGCGTGTCGGCGCTCAAGCCCCATTCGCGCTTTCTGCTGGACCAGGAGGCGATAACCTGGAATGACGACGCGTTCGTCTGGTGGCACCCGGACGACGGCTACATGGTCGAGGCGAAATGAACGGACGCAAATCGAGCGGGAAGGCAGAGTGGCTGACGACAATGCCGTCGCTGGCGTGGCTGGCGCTTTTCTTCGCGGTGCCGTCGGTGATCGTGCTCGCGTTCACGTTCCACGGCCACACTGCGAACGGCGGCGTGGGCGAGTGGAGCCTTTCGACATGGCGGGAGCTGGTGGATCCGGACTATCCGACAATCGTCTGGAAGACGGTGAGGATATCTTTCGAAGTGACGTTCTGGTCCATAATCCTTGCGCTGCCGTGCGCATACGCGATCGCCCGGATGCCGAAGCGGTGGCGCTCTGTCGTCGCCGGCGCGATCATGCTGCCGTTCTGGACGAGTTTCGTCGTCAGGGTTTTCGCGTGGAAGACGCTGCTGCACCCTGACGGATGGCTCCAGGCGTGCTATCTCACATGGCTCAAGGTCTGCGACTGGTCGTTCGGCTGGCTACCCGGGTTTCTGCAGCGCTTTCTCGTTTGGACCGGATTCGCCACTGCCGGGCACGTCGACCCGTCCCTCGCGACGATACTGGACAGCGAGACGGCGGTCGTGCTGGTTTCGGTCTACACATTCCTGCCTTTCGCGATAATGCCGATATACACGGCCGCCGAGAAGTTCGACTTCTCGCTTCTCGAGGCGGCGAGGGACCTGGGCGCGACCAACTTCTATTCGTTCCGCAAGATATTCCTGCCGGGCGTCAGGCAGGGCGTAGTGTCGGCGGTGCTAATGGTGTTCATACCGGTGATAGGCTCCTATGTGATACCCCAGATGCTCGGCGGCACCGAATGCATACTTATCGGCAACAAGATATTCATGCGCGCGATGCAGAACAGGAACATCCCGCACGCCTCGGCCCTGGCGACGCTCATGGCCGTGACCGTGCTGGTGCCGATGGGCGCCGCGATGTGGTGGAAGCGCCGGCAGGAGGCGCGCGACAGGCGAAAGCTCGACGTGCGCACCAACAGGCTCATGACGTCGGGAGGCGCCTCGTGAAGAGATCGTACTTTTCGACGGCGATGCTCGCCGCGGTGCTCGCGTTCCTGTACGTGCCGATCCTGCTGGTTGTCGTGTACGGATTCATTCCGAACGGAATCGCCATGAGTTTCTACGACGCGTCCGGTAATTTCGCCGGCGTGACAGGCAAGTGGTATTCGATGATATTCACCGGCGACAACAGGCTCGGAGCGCTGATGGAGAGCTTCTGGCTGTCGCTCACGATAGCGGGCCTGGCGACGGTGGCGAGCTGCGTGCTCGGCACGACGGCGGCTTTGGCGCTGCACAAGTGGCGCAGCCGCCTGCAGTCGCTGCACCACGCGCTCGTATACACGCCGCTCATCATGCCCGACATACTGATAGGCATTTCGCTGCTCATGCTTTTCGTCGCCTGCGGGGTGGACTGCGGATTCTGGACGATTCTCGTTTCGCACATCACGTTCTGCGTATCGTACGTCGTCATGACCATACTCGCCAGGCTCCAGGACTTCGACGACAGAATCGTCGAGGCGGCGTACGATCTTGGCGCCGGACCTTGGTACACGTTCTTCCACGTCCAGCTGCCGATATTGATGCCGGGCATCGTGGCGGGGGGGCTTCTCGCGTTCACGCTCTCGATCGACGACGTGGTGATCACGTCGTTCGTCAACGGTGCCGGGACGAACACCTTCCCGACGTACGTGAGCTCCATGACGAAACATTCCCGCAACCTGCCGGCGGTATTCGCGCTTTCGACGCTGATGCTGCTATTCACCTGCGTGCTGGCAGGGCTCTCCAAGATCGTCGCCCGCGGCCAGACGCAGAAGGAGCGACTTCGCTAGCCGCCCGGCTCGAAGGCTGTGCCGCTGTTGCGGCCGGGGCCGCATTTGTGGTATAATATATCAAATGCTTGAAGTACGGAACATTGCTTTCGCCTATCGCGCAAACAAAGTCTTGCGCGACGTGTCGTTTGTCGTCTCGCCCGGCGAGACGGTGAGCGTCGTGGGCGACAATGGCGCGGGAAAGACCACTTTGCTGCGCATTCTGGCCACTTTGATGGTTCCGGACGCGGGCACTATACGCATCGACGGGCAGGACGCGCTCAAATGTCCGTTGCGCTACCGCCGCGAACTCGGGTTCATGCAGGAGTCGCCGGCGCTGTACGATGACATGACGGTAAAAGCCTATCTCAGCTACCGTGCGAGGCTCAAGGGTGAGCCGGAGAAGCGAATCCGCCGGCGCGTAGGGGAGGCGACGTCGATATGCAGGATATCCGATCTGCTGACGGCGCGCATAGGCAGACTCTCGTTCGGACTCAAGAAACGCGTCGCGCTCGCGGACGCGATTCTGCTGCGGCCGCGCGTCATACTTCTCGACGACCTTCTGGCCGGGCTCGACCGCGGCATGCGCGAGGCGGCAGGCGAGATAATATCGTCCGTCGCGGCTTTTTCGAGCGTGATCGCGACGGGCCATGAGATAGTGGACCTCGCCAAGTGGTCCACGCGCTTTTTGGTGCTCGATTCAGGGTGCATCACGGCGACGATTCCGTCTGCGGGTCTCGACCCGGGTGTGGTGATAGGGCGCGTGGACGCGGCGTTGAAAGGAGGCGTCCAATGAGTCCCGTCCGCGTGACGATGCGGCGGACCGTAGGCCTGGCCCGCAATCTTTACACCACTGCGCTGGCCTTCGGGGCGTTCCTCGCCGGATCCGGCCTTCTTTTCGCGCTCAATCTCAATGCGGCCGAAGGCAGTCTCGCCAAGCTTTCGTCGGTGTGGGCAGTTTCCGTCTCGCCGCTCCTGCCCGTGCTGGCCGCTCTTCTCGGCATGGACGTTTGGAGCGACGAGAGAAAGACCGGGCGCATAGACATACTGCTTTCTTCGCCGATTCGCGAGCGCGACTTCGTGCTTGGCAAGTTTCTTGGCGTGTGGGCGATGACGATGGCCGGAGTCCTCGTGTTTCTCGTCTCGTCTCTTTGCTTCGTGCGCTCGTACGCTCCGCATCTTCTCGGCGAGGCGAGGCTTCTAGGGTTCCTGCCCGGGTTCTTCGCGCTGGCGATGCAAAGCGCGCTGTGGTGCGCCGTGGCGGTGGCGTGCAGCGCCATGTTCGCCAACGCGGCGGCGGCGGCGACGGCGACCGTCGCGATACTCGTCGGGCTGCCGCGAGGACTATGGTACGCGCTTTTCTGGTGGGCACCGGAAGGACGCATGTCGCTGGGCGGG
>CAMOXA010000116.1 GCA_946628745.1 uncultured Verrucomicrobiota bacterium
GGAATCCATGGAATCTGGACGGCGTCGGGCGGTTCGCTAGACGGCGTCGGGCACCTTCCTCGACGCCGTCTGGCACCTTGCTGGACGCCGTCCAGCACCGGGTCCGACGCCGTCCAGCACCCTTCTTGACGCCGTCCAGCACCGTGCCCGACGCCGTCCAGAAAACCGCCCCGACGCCGCCCAGAAGCGTCATCGCGAGAACGGCGCAAGGGCGGGCGTAGGCGTGACGAACCTGCCTTCTGCGGTGGAGGCGCCCATCTTGTAGCCGCGATCTTCGGGGAACGATTCCGGCTCCCAGTAGAAAACGCCGCGGCACGACTTGACTTTTCGCGCGGCCTTTAAAAGCTCGGCGACCGCGTCGCGAGCGGAATCGAAAGGATGGGTCGGCATCCCGAACTCGCACACGAGAGTAGGCTTGCGGTATTCGGAAGCGACGCGCGCAAGATTCGCCGCGCAGGCGGCGATGGACGGTCCCCAGTCGGCTGGCGGATACAGCGACACGCCGAAGATGTCGTAATCCACATTCTTTGCCGCCTCCAGGACGCCCTTCAAATCGTCCCACCGGTCGCCATGGTCGCAGTGGACGACAATCTTTGCGCGCGGACACGTCTTCCTGACAGCCGCCGCGGCGGCGTTCAGAAACGCGGCGAAATTGTCATGGTTCTTTGCCGCCACGAGGCGTCTATCAACCATGACATCGCGAAGCGCTCCGCTTTTGGAGGCGTCCTTGTCCCAGAGAAGACCAGGGCGCACCTCGTTGCCAATCTGCACCCAGGCGACTTCGGCGCCGGTCGCGCGCACGGCTTTGACGACGCTTGCAGTATGCTCGCCTATGGCCGCGACGAGACCGGGGCGGTCGAGGCCGGACCATCGCGCGGGCTTGAACTGCTTGCCGGGGTCTGCCCACGAGTCGGAATAATGAAAGTCGAGCATGACGGGCATTCTCGACTTTGCGGCACGGTGGGCCTTGGCCTCAAGGTCCCTTCCGGCGTTCCAGCCATCCTTCGGGTCGACCCAGACGCGCAACCGTACCGCGTTGAAGCCGAGCGATTTCATCAGCGCGAAGCATTCCGTCGTCTTGCCCGCCTTGTTGCGCCAGACATAGCCGCGAGCCTCAAGCTCGGTCGTCCAGCTGAGATCCGCCCCCTTGGCGAAAACAGGCACGGCGGGCCTGGCGCATGGCGAGGCGAGAAGAACCGCCGCCGCGACCAGCGCCTTCTCGAGCGGAGTTTTCACTTGGAAGAACCGGCGAACTGCGCCAGCCACCCGGCCGCTTCATGGCACCACACGTCTGTAGCCTTGCCGAGCCGGCGCAGTCCGTAGCCGTGGCCGCCGTTTGGATATATGCGGGCGACAGACGCGACCCCCGCCCTTTTAAGCGCGAAGTCCAGTCCCACCGTCGTCTCGATTTCGCAGAAGTCGTCGATGGACTGCACGATGTAGGCGGGAGGAGTCTCCGCGTCGACAGGGTAGGCGGGCGACAGCCCGATGGTTTTGCGCCAGCCGCCGGAGGTATCCGCCGCCTTGTTGCGCGGCCTTAGATCCCACGGATAGATGGGCATCATGAAATCGGGCCGGCACGGCAGATCGTCGGCCTCGTCGACGCGTTCGTACACGCGCTTTCTCCAGTTTGTCGAAAGGCGGACGGCGAGATTGGCGCCGGCGGAAAATCCAATGACGCCGATTCGCGAAGGGTCGATATTGTACTTGGACGCGTCGCGCCTCAAGATGCCCATGGTCCGCTGCGCGTCGGCCAAGGCGCCGTCGCGATCGTCAGTGCGATACAAGAGGACGGCGGCAGAGAAGCCGAGCGAATTGAGCCAGGCGGCAACTTCGGTTCCCTCCTTGTTCCATCCGAGAACGTGATAGCCGCCGCCCGGGAACACGACCACGGCCGGACGCGGACCCTCGCCCTTTGCCGGGAAGAACGAGAACTGCGGATTGATCACGCTGCCGATCACAAGGTTGCTTGAATCGAGTTCTCTCTCGGTAAAGGCGAACGGGGTTGTTTCCGCGCCGGGCTTAAGTCTTTCGACGGGCCAAAGCCTTACGTCGGTGGAAGTATCGTGCTTCCACAGCCGTTCGGTCAACGCCGCCTTTTTCTCCGGCGTCGAAACGTCCGCGGCGTAGGGTTTGGGATATGCGCCCGCGGCATAAACCGCCAGCGCGCCAAATGCGACTGCAATAATCTGATTTTTCATATGTTCAGCGTACCGTTTTGATTTTATGTCGAAACCCTTTCGCCATCCGCCGCGTCAGCGAGTCAAGACCGCCTTGTAGAAGCGGGCGTCGTCAAGATTGCCGTCGGACCACTCGCCGCCGTTTTCAAGACTGCGGGACCCGAAAACCGTGATCCTGCCGTTGTACTCGCCTTCTATCACAGGAACTTCACCCGGGACAATCCGGTCGAAGCCGAATTCCGCCTTGGCCTTTTCGACTTCGCCGGCTGTGGCCGGGCAGTTGAGCAGATAGGCGGCCGCCCCGAGCGTCAGCGGATTGCCCGCCGCGTCAAACGCCATCTCCTGGACGAGCCGTCCGCCGAATTCGACGCCTTGCGTCTTCGCCCAGCGCGCCAGTTTTCTCAGCTCTGGCGCGTCGGCTCCGGCAAACGCCCCGGCGGTTATGTTGAAATCGGCGGCGGTCGCCCCGTCAGGTATCGCTGTGTCCGGATTCTCCGGCCAGTCGATCCATTTCGGCTTCCAGTCGTCTGTAGTTTTCGCCTCGGGGCCGAATGTCTTCGCGATGAAACACGCGCCGGTGCCGTCGCACGCGCCGCCCCACCAGCCGGCGTCGAGGAATACGTCCTGGACGAGCGTCGCACCGTCCGCCGCGTAGATGCGAAGTCCGACCTGGCTGTTCGTGAGCTTGCCGCCGGCAGGGAACGAAGACGCCGCGATTTTCAGCGACTCGCCGGGCATGAGGCTCGCATCCGCGCCGAACACATAGATAAGGGACGGGTCGGCCTCCGACTTCTTCTTTGCGTTCCAGGCGACAATCTTCACACCGTCAAGCGCGACCACTCCGGGAGCAATGTTTGTGACAACCAGATAGTCGCCGCCATCTCCATCCGCCGCCGAAGTCATCGCTTCCAGCAGACGAAGCCCTTCGACCGGGGTCGATTTCGGCATCGCGCCCTTCACTGCAACCGCCGCGAATGCGCTCCATTCACCGCTCGTCGACAGAACGCGCGCGCCGATCTCAAGGCCTTCGGGCGGCACTGAGATACCGCCTTCAACGTTGCCTGCCTTGGCATAGGACAGCTCGAGGTTCCACCATGCGTCGGACGAGCCGGCATTGCACTGGTGGACTTCGACGGCGATTACGTTGTCGCCTTCGACAAGCGTCCCGGCGGGGAACGAGAATGTCGCTTCCTTCTCGCCCATGTTTGTCGCCGTCGAAAACGCGCCGTACGCGGTCGAATTGACCTGGTCGCGCCCCGCCTCGACGCCGTTGATGTAGACGACATAGCCGTCGTCGCAGTCGAGCGAAGCCTTGAGCGACGTCATCGACTCCGCGCCGGCCGGCATCTCGAAAGTTCTGCGGAAATAGAACGTCGTCACCTGAGTGCCGGACGAGCCTCCGCCGACATACCTGTTCAAAGCCGTCGGGAACGCAACGTTGTTGGCGAAGCCGAGGCGGCTCGGGCCGGACTTCCACGACGTGTCGGCATAGTCGGGCGCCGCCCAGTTTTCTGCAGGCTTGGCGCCTTCGTCGAAGTATCTCCAGACGTCGCCTTTCGCTATCACGGGGACGTAGACCGGCTCGGGCGACGCGCCGGAGTATTCGATTGCGCCGGAGGCGGGATTGCCGTCCTCGCCGAGCGGGTCGCTGCCGTCGATCGTGTAGTAGACCGTTCCCGAATCGCCGCCCGAGAGGTAGAGCATTTCGTCCGCGGCGATGGTAGTGCCGTCGGCCACGGGCGCGCCTGCGCCGTCCATCGCCACGGGCGCGTCGATCTGCGGATACCACCCGCGCCTCTTGTACTCGGCCAGGAGGTACGGCAGTCTCTTTCTGATGAAGTCGATGCGGTCGTTACAGCTCTTTAGCCACGTCTCGCGCGTACGCTTGGTGTCGTACTGATGTCCCCAGCGCGCCGATTCGGCCACGACCGCGTCGTCGATCTCGGCCATGCGTGCGCGGTAGCGCGCCTCCGCCGCGGGCGCGGTGAGCGCGCCGCCTTCCTTGACCATGTGCTTGTACACGAGGTCGGCGAAGATGCGGCGGTATTCGGCGTTGGACATCAGCTCGTAGTTGAGCAGATTCGGATTGAAGTTGCCTAGCGAGCGGAGGTCGCGGTCGGGGTTCGCGTGCTCCGGAGTGCCCCAGATGAGCGATTTAACCTGTTTTACGCCGCCGCCGAAGCCCATCGAATGCTCCGCGTCGTGGCGGTTCCAGAGAAAGCCGTCCAGCCTGCCTTCGCCGTCGTTGCGGTTGCGGAAGCCGATGATGTTGTTCGCCATGCCGCCGCTATTGACGGGCGAGTCGGAGTCCTCGGTGAAATGAACCGTGAGGATGTGCTCGATAAGGTTCGTGACATTAAGGAGTACAGGATACTCCGGGTTGCGCGTACCGTCGGGGTTGAGCCCGAGCACCTTGTTGAAGTTCGCCTCATGGCCTTCGCCGTACCCTTCCTGCGTCGTGATGCGCCACAGCTCGGTCCAGGCGGCCGGCTCGCCTTCGACAATGCCGGTGTTGTAGCCGGGCTGCGACGTGCGCACGACGTCATAGTTCGCCGCCGCGCCGCCGTTGTAGCTCGCGGCATAATTGTCGTCAACGCGCTCCTCGGTCTGGTAGAGCCCCCAGTAGACGCCGTTGATGAAGAGGTGGTAGTAGCGGCTGCGGTTGTAAGTCTTGCCCATCGCGCCTTCCGAGTCGCGCGAGAAGCATTCGTGTATGAACGTGTCGCCGCTGTCGTTGTTCGCCCATGCGTAGTTCTGCGACGTGCGGAAGTCGATCTTCTCGAATTCATCCGCGCCTTCGTCGCCGAACAGCGGATGCTCCAGCGTGCCCATGCCGTACTCGCTGCGGAAGAAAAGACGGAACGAATGCTTTGGATAGCCTGCGCCGCGGCTGAACGCGCCGCGGATGCGCAGGCCCGCGGGAACGGTAAACCCGTCGGCGGGGTCCATCGGATTTATCTGCTCG
>CAMOXA010000117.1 GCA_946628745.1 uncultured Verrucomicrobiota bacterium
TCGTGCTCTTGTAGCGGCGCTTCTGCTTCGAGATGTGCATGCGCTCGAACTGCGGCTCTACGGACGCTGCCCAGTCCGCGTCGACGGTTTCCTTTATGAAGTAGCGCTTGCGCGAGTTGGGGAGCCATGTCGGGCTGGGGTGGCCATTGGTGGCGGCGCCAAGAGAACACAATAAATTGGCATCGCCAGAGTTTCGGCACTCCGGGGATTCCTCGACCGTCTCGATGCGCCCGTCTTCCTTGAGCTGATGTATGTACCGGCCGAGTGTCATGGTGCAGACACCGAGAGACGAGGCGAGCGTACGCCACTGCGGGGCCACCGTGCGGGTCTCGGGGTCCATGCGCTCAACCAGAGCCTTCAAGACGACATCGCCAAAGTTGACGGGCCGCTTGTAGGTCTTGAGGACTGGGGTAGAAGCTATGGTTGAGGTTGGAGTCATTAGTTATCAATCGACATCATCTGGCGAAACGGCGACTTCGATTGCCGTGCCGAGAGCTTCCACGTTCACGACCACGGCGAGCTTTCCGCCGCGCTTCACCACATACCCCTCCAGACCGGCCATCGGCCCGGACTTTATCTTGACGAACTTCCCGGCCTTGCTCGCCATCGGGACATTCTTAAGTTCCTGACTGCTCTTCATCGCGCGGACGACCTGCCGCAGCTGGTGAATCACCTCACGCGGCTTGTCGATGGGAATCATCAGCACGACAAGATTGCTCTTCAGAGCCTGAACGCGCTCCGCTGCGTCCATCTTCGCTATGAGGTAGCCGGGGAAGATCGGATTCTCGAAGCGTTCTGTCCGCCGCTGTACTTTCAGGACATTGACGTAGACCGGAAGATAGTTCCAGATGCGGCTGCCCTTCAGCCAAGCCTGCATCCGCTTCTCCGCACGGGGCTTCACCCGAACGAAATACCAGGTTTTAACCATTTTATAACCGCTATTTTCGTGCGTCTTTAACTTATTTATGACGCATTATAAAGGGATATCCGAAAATTTGGATGCACTCCGTTTTTGTCATGTACTCACGGTACTTGACAATCTAGGTTCCCGTTCAACGCCCTCGCTGGAACGCCAAACATACGCCCTTGGAACCTGGCGTATTGAATCTTCTGGCTTGACTGCACGGTGGATAGACTACCATGTGATTCGTCTTGCAGTTGACATTAAATGGCGTAATTTGGCGTATTTCTGTACTTTATAGAAAAGGACGCTTCCTGCAGAAAAGATTCGAAAATTAAAAAATTCCAACAAACCCCCTTGCTGTAAGGAAAATAATATGGTAGGTAATCCGTCTTGCAGTAAGGGGGCTTGGCCGGAGCGGTCGAGGGGCGGGCGGCGTCCGCCGCGCAGTTGCGAGGCCTTCCAAGCCTCACACCTCGGCGAGGATGCGCTCGCGGATGCCGGCGTACTCATCCTCGCTGATCTGTCCAGACTTGAAGAGCCTCTTCGCGCGGGAGAGGCGGTAGGATATGGTCGGCATACGGCTGCCGCAGGAGTCGAAGCCCCGCAGCGCGTCGGAGTAGGTCTTGCCTTTCACGACCGTCCTGCCGTCTCTGCCGAATGCGGGAATTGCGTTCACCGCGCGGCGGAGCGCCGACTCGTTCGCATGGTAGTAGTGGTGCGTCATCGCGGTCGAGGTATGGCCAACGATAGCCTGGACGACGACGAGCGGAACGCCCGCGTTCGCCGCGAAGGAGACGAACGAGTGGCGGAGCGAATGGAACGTCGCGGACGGCGTGCGGCGGTTTCGCCCTTCATACATGACGCTCTTCACGATGCCGGCGCCGTCGAAGATGCGGTCGAGTCCCTTTGAGATGCGCCAGCGGGCCGTCTCGTACTCTTCGGCGATACCCGGAAGGACGAATCCGCTCCGGCTCTGCGCAGGTGTCGCGACGAGCATGGCCATGAGCTGCTCGTGGATTGGGATCGTGACACATCGTCCTCGCGCGTAGCGGCGCGTCTTGTGCGGGACAAGCTGGATGACACCCTGCGAGAGGTTCACGCTCTCCCACGAGAGGCGGCAGCAGTCGCCGAGGCGAAGCCCGGTATAGACGCCGAGCGCGAGAAGACGCGGCCACTCTCCGCCCTCATCTGCCGCCGTCGCGATGACGCGGCGAACCTCGTCAGCCGAAAGTTCGCGGCGCGGATGCGAATCAGAGAACTTCATCGCGACGAAGTTAAGCGGATTCGACTCCTCGGCGTCCCTTCCGAGAAGGACACGAAAGACGCTCCGCAGATGGCAGACGCAGAGGTTGAATGTCATCGCCGAGCGCCCGTTGCCGAAGTAGCTCATATACGACTCGACCATCGGGCGCGTGACCTCATCCGCCGACACGACGCCGGGATAAGTGGTGGTCATCCATGCCGAGAAGTACCGCCAGGCGCGGTAGCGGTTTATGCGCAGCTTCGGCGAGAGCCGCGCGGCCTCCGCCGAACTTTCATATCGCGACCACTCCTTCAGGAGCGCGCCCGGCTCCACTTTGCTCTTATGCTCACACTCGATGGCGGTCACGAACTTTGACAGCTCCATCTTCGCCAACTCATGATCCTTCGTGCCTGTCGTGCGAGAATAGATCTTGCCGCCCAGCATGACGCGCATCGTCCATACGCCGCTCTTCTCGCATTGCAGACTGCCCGTCCGCCTGTGCATTCCTTCGTCTATCATAGGTTTTCTTTCCTTCCACATTGTTTTTCGCCGACCGGCCCCATGCCGGCCATGCGGCAGATATGATGCCGTAAGCGGACGGGATTATCAAGCGGCAGGGCGAACTATCCCAGATTTTATTTCACTACCATAGCGCGTTGCACCTGGCCGCCGCCATCGTGTATAATTCGGGGTTGGGGCGCGCTTGCGCCCGGCGGCGAATCATGCTATAATCTCCCGCAAAGAACATGAAAGCCGCGCTTGAACTATTCGCCTCGCGCTTCAACCCACCCGCGCCGGACGCGAACGGGGCGGTCGCGCTTTCGGCCACGACAGGTTGCGCGGACGCATTTCTCGCGCTGACCCTCGCCTCGCGGTCCGGCGGCGACCGCGTCGTTCTCGCCGTCACGCCCGGCCTGCCGGACGCCGATCGTCTGGCGGACGACATCCGCACCATCACCTCCCGCCTGCCGGCGCGGCTTCTCGAGCTGCCGCCGCCGCTCGACGGCGACAAGTCCGCGCTGGGCTCGCGGCTCAAGACGCTCGCCGCGCTGCGCGCGTGGTCCATGAATCCGTATCCTTGCGTCGTCGTCGCATCGTTCGCCGCGATTTGCGCCCCGGTGCCCAAGGGTCCGGCGCGCCGGCTTGCAGTCTCGACCAAAGGCGACGGTGCCGCGACATCCTTTACCCGATACTGCGACAGCCTGGCCGCTTTCGGCTACAACCGCACGCCGACGGTGGAAAAAGAAGGCGACTGGTCGGTCCGCGGCGGCATCGTGGACGTCTGGAGCCCCGGCGACGAGTTCCCGGTCCGCGCCGAGTTCTTCGGCGACACCCTCGAGAGCCTGCGCACCTTCGACGCGGCGACCCAGCGCTCGATCTCCCGCGTGGACGCCGCGGAAATCATGCCTGCGGACGAGCAAAGCGCGACGGACGCCGGAACCGCGGCATTCACCGACATGCTGCCCCAGGGGTCCGCCATACTCGCGCTCGACCACAACGCCTACTCTCTCGGCACCGCCTTCGGACGTGACGCGCCGCCCGGCGGCATGCAGATCGTCTACACCGGCGACCCGCCGCCCCCCGGCGTCGCGACGTACCGCTTCCAGACAGCGCCGCTGCCGGGCTTCGGCGAACTCGGCGCGGACGAAGCGCACCATCCGGAGCTTTTCGAGTCCGCCCGGGCCAGGCTCGCCCGCCATCTCGCCGCCGCGCGCGCGAGAGGCGAGATCGTTCTGGAGGCGGACGAACTTTCGGGCGGATTCGAACTCGCGCCGTCGGAAGGCTTCCCCGGGCTTGCCGTCGTCACCAAAGCCGACCGCGTTTTCACCAAGCGCAAGACCCGCACGCCCCGGCAGGAGCATTCCGGCGGCGTACGGCTGAACGATTTCGACGATCTGGAGCCGGGCGAATACGTCGTGCACATCGACTACGGCGTTGGACGCTTCATCGGTTCCACCGAAATCCAGATGGACGGCAAACGCAGCGAGGTCTTCACCATCGAATACGCCGAAGGCGCCAAGCTCCACGTGCCGGCGTCGCACGCCCATCTGCTGTCGCGGTATGTCGGCGTCAAAGGCCAGGAAGTGCGCCTGCACAAACTCGACGGCAAGCGCTGGAGCAAGGACAAGGCCGACACCCAGAAAGCCGTCGCCGACCTCGCGGCGGCGCTGCTCGAGACCCAGGCGAAGCGCGAAGTCGTCCCCGGGTTCGCCTACGACATCCATTGCGAAGGCCGCGAGGCGTTCGACGCCGCGTTCCCCTACGAGGAGACGCCCGACCAGCTCGCCGCGATTGCCGCCATCGAGGCCGACCTCGCCTCGACGAAGCCAATGGACCGGCTGGTGTGCGGCGACGCCGGCTACGGCAAGACGGAGGTCGCCATGCGCGCGGCGTACATCGTCGCCATGAACGGCAGGCAGACCGCAGTCCTCGCCCCGACCACGGTGCTGGCCGAGCAGCATTTCGAAACCTTCACGTCGCGCTTCGACGGCACGCCGATCAGGATAGAGTCGGTATCGCGCTTTCAATCCGCAAGCACCCACGGCGGCACGTTCAAGCGTCTCGCCACGGGAGCGTGCGACATCGTCATAGGAACCCACGCCATACTCTCGCCGAAGACGGCGTTTCACGACCTGGGGCTCATAATCATCGACGAAGAGCAGCGCTTCGGCGTACGGCACAAAGAGTTTCTCAAGCGCCTAAGGGCGACGGCCGACGTGCTGACGCTGTCGGCGACGCCCATACCCCGCACGCTGTACCTTTCGATGACCGGCGCGCGCGACCTGTCGCTTCTGAGGTCGCCCCCGCGCGAGCGCGTCGCCGTCGAAACGCGCGTGGCGAGAGACGACGACGACATCGTCCGCGCCGCGATCGAGGCGGAACTCGCGCGCGGCGGCCAGGTCTTCTACCTTTACAACCGCGTCGCCACGATGGGCCGCGCCGAAAAGCGCCTCAAGGCGATCTGCCCCGACGCGAAAACCGTCGTCGCCC
>CAMOXA010000118.1 GCA_946628745.1 uncultured Verrucomicrobiota bacterium
TTCATCAGCACGATGAACTCGTTGCCGAGAGCCGGCAGAACGTTTCTGATCGCCTGCGGCAGTATGATCCTCAGCATCGTCCTCCAATAGCTCAAGCCAAGCGCGCGCCCGGCCTCCATCTGGCCGGCGTCGATGGATGTGATGCCCGCGCGGATTATCTCGGCCTGGTACGCGCCGGAATTTATGCCGAACGCCAGAATCGCTATAAGAACCTTCGACTCGACGGATTTGAGGATTATGTAGTACGTTATCAACAGCTGCACGACCATAGGCGTACCGCGTATGATTGTCAGATACACCTTGGCGAGCACGTTCAAAACGGTGAAATGCCCGTACTTGTCGTGGGTGGAGCGCACAACGGCTATCATGAACCCGATCAGAAGGCCGAGCACGATCGCCGCGAGCGCGACCTCAATCGTGACGCCAAGACCTCTGACGAGATACATGCCGCGGCTCGACCCGTCGCCGGATTTCTTTAGAAAGCACAGGTGAAAGTCGTCCTTGAGCGACTGCCAGGCGGTGTCGAACCACGAGCCGCCGGCCGCCGCCGCGGACTCGTCAGGCTTGACTTCCTTTAGGCTGTCGCTCTCGGCCGTGTAGTCCGCCACCCATTTGTCGAGCCGCCCGTCGGCTTTGACTTCGGCAATGACCGCGTTGACGGCGGCGAGCAGGTCGGCGCGCCCCTTCGCGACGGCGACGGCGTAGGATTCCGACGACAGAAACGGCGACAGCGCCAGTTCTCTCTCGCCCTTGACGCAGTTCTTGGCCGGGTCGATGTCGGCGATGACAAACGCGCAGCGTCCCGACATCATGGCCGCGCACGCCTCTGCCGTAGTCTTGTAGCGCTCGGGCTCCTGCTTGATCTCCTCCAGCACGTACGTGTCGCTGGTAGTCCCCGACTGGACGCCGATCTTGCGGCCCTTCAGCTGCTCGACGCCTGTGAACGGCTCCGCCTTCCTGTAGATGACGACTATGCCGGTCGTCACATACGGTTCGGAGAAGTCGACGTTCCTCTTGCGGTCCTCGGTGACGGTGATGCCAGCCGCCGCGAGATCGGCCTTGCCGGAGAGGACAGCCGGTATGACCGAGTCGAAATCCATATTCTCGACCCGGAACTCTGCCCCCAGCCTGTCGGCCACCGCTTTGCATATTTCGACATCTATGCCGACTATCTGCTGTCCGCGCAGAAACTCGTACGGCGGGAATGTCGCCTCGGTCGCCATTGTCAAGGCGTTGGCGCCGGACGCCAACGCCAAGGCGGCCCCGAAAAACAGTCGTTTGACCATGCTCACCCTGTTGCGCATTGAAACCGTTCGCGGCATATGCGCTTTAGTCGTCCTTCAGGCTGTCGCTTTCGGCCGTGTAGTCTGCGATCCACTTCGCGAGCCGGCCGTCGGCCTTCGCTTCCGCAATCGTTTCGTTGATGGCCTTGAGCAATTCCGGCCTGCCCTTTCTGATGGCGACGGCGTACTCCTCGCTCGTGATGAAGTCCGAAATCGCCAGGTCGCTCTCGCCCTTGATGCAGTTCTTGGCCGGGTCGATGTCGGCTATCACGAAATCGACGCGTCCCGCCTTGAGCGCGGCGACGGCTTCGGACGGCGAACGGCTGCGTTCCGGCTCCTGTCCGAGCTTTTCCAGCACGTACGTCTCGCTGGTGGTGCCGCCCTGGACGCCGATTTTCTTGCCCTTCATCCAGTCGACCCCGGCGAACCCATCCGCCTTCTTGTACACGACGACGATGCCTGTCTTGACGTAAGGATCGGAGAAGTCGACGTTCTTCTTGCGGTCTTCGGTTATCGTTATGCCCGCCGCCGCGAGATCGGCCTTGCCGGAAATCACCGCCGGAATCACGGAATCGAAGTCGACCGTCTCGGCCGAGAAGTTTTTGCCGAGTTTCTTCGCCACTGCGCGGCATATCTCGACATCTATGCCTACTATTTCCTGCCCGCGCAGAAACTCGTACGGCGGGAATGTCGCCTCGGTTATCATCTTCAACGTGTCTTCGCTGCTGTTCGAGCATCCCGACAGACACAAGGCGGCAAGTGCCGCGGCCGATATGGTTTTGACTATTTTCATCTTTGATTGCTCCGTTCTTTCTACGTTGCTCCGTTGGTTCTTCGTTGGAATCACGACGCGTATTATACCATAAAATCCGTCAGGTGCAAAGGCGCCTGTCGGCGATGTCGCACAACTCGTCCACGGCGGGGTCGTCCGTGAGCTGGCGGATGAAATCCCGCCGGAAAGCGAGATGCCCGCGCTCTGCGCATATTCTGCGCGACGTCTTGAACTCCAGGCCGGATATCATCCACCCTACCTGTACGAGCACGAAGTCGGCTAGACATGTTATGTCCTGGTACGAGACTGGCGCCCCTGCGCGGATGCACCTGACGACCGTTGGGTTCGGCCTCGCCTCGGTCTTCAGGTTCCAGAACGCGCGCGAATCGTTCCGCCAGTCCGTGTTCCTGACTTGCTCCTCCAGCACCCGGAATATGTCGAGCTTGTCGGCGTCCCTGACGGTCTTCGACACCGCGAGCGTCAGCTCGTCCATGTCCGCGGCGGGTATGTCGCGGCGGTTGTGGACGAGGACCGCGGTGAGAATCGCCTCGCGGTCGGTCCAGCCGTCAAGCCACCCCTTTTCCTTCACGATGTCGTGAGAGAAAACGGCGTGGTCCACAGAGTCCGAGTCTCGAAAGGTGTTGTATCTTTTCAACTGCTCGTACCGGCCCGTGTCGTGCAGGAGCGCCGCCGCTTCGCACGCCGTCCGCGTCCGTTCGTCGAAATGTTCGCCCTCTGCGATTTTACGGGCCGCCGCGACGACCATCATCGTGTGGGTGAGCTTAAGCTGCATCATCTCGGGCAGTCGGCCGTCCGGCTCTTTGAACGTGTCGACATATTCCATGTACCTCGCCCGCAGTTTTTCCATCGGCTCCCTCCTGGCGCTAGAACGTAAATTCGACCTGCCAGCGCAAGAACCATGCCGGCTTGTCCGTGGCGAAATAGTCGCCGGGGTTGAACAGCTCGGCGTAGACGTGCCCGAATATCTCGAAACGCTCGCCTTGCGATTTGTCGGCGACGAGAATCGGGAAGTCGTACCTCAGCTGGCTCAGCATCCCTTTGAAATGGCCGTCGTCGCCGCCGAGCCCGTCGTCGACCGCCGCGAACATAGGTCCCGCCGCGGCGGACACTCTGTGGTGCGGCCCCAGCTCAACGCCGCCCTTCATGTTGAGGAACATCATGTTGCTCCACCATGCCATCCCGTAATGGGTGCCGTACAGGAATATCTCGGAATCGTTGACTCCGCGCGACCACATCGGGTCCCACGCATGGTGGCCGCCGTCTTCCTTCGCCGCGTCTTTGTCGCCGCTCATGAAGTGGACCCCCGCGCTGGCGAAGGGCTTGAACTGGCTGTCGGTTTTCCGCTTCCAGTTTACGCCGGCGTACGAACTCCAGCCGCTCAGCCAGTCGCCGTTCGAGTTCTTGCCTACCTGCCCCATCGCCTCTAACTGCAGCGAAAGTTCGTCCGTGAGCTGCGGCATGAGCTTGATGCCCAGAAGCTCTCGCCTCGTCGCCGGGTGCTTCTCGCCGCCGCGGCGGAAAGCGTCCGTTCTTTTCTGCATGAAGAACACCTGGTACGGCAGCCATTTCACGGCACCCTCGCGATGGGTCCATATGGCGCCCCAGCCCCAGTCGTCCATGTCCGGCTCGGCTCCGCCGCCGAATCCCGACAGCGAACGGTGGTGACCGCGGCGCGTTCCCCAGCGAAGCGGATTGTCATCCCAGTTGTGGAGCGCGAAGAAGTCGAGCTTCCTGTCGGCGCCGTCCTCCTCGAATCTGTCGAACGTGAAAGCGATGCGCGCCATGTCGGTATACACCGTTCTGGAACCGTCGCCCGGCGTTCCGTCGACAAACACATGGTCCAGCCCGTAAAGGTTGTACATATCCTGCCGTCCGATGTTGAAATACACGAGCCCGTCCCAAAGGTCCTTCGCTTCAAGATAGAGGTTGTCGACAATCAACTCGTCGGGAAAGGTTGTCTTGTGGTTTTTCGGGCGTACGTTCCACCTGAACTCGTCGGTGAGCCGGGCGAAGAGCCGCCAGTGCTCGTCGGGCTTAAGCTCGCCCCACGCCCTGACGCGGTAGCGCATATGGTTGCGATAAGGCCCTTCGGCCGCACGCTGGAGCATGCCGCCGCCAGGCAGCCCGGGCACGTTCTCCATAAACTCCTGGCGTATCCGCAGATCCGCGCCGAAGTTCACTACTTTGTCGATGAAAAATCCCTGTGCTGCACAATGACCGGTAAGGACAAGCGCAACACCCGCCACCACTGCTGTTTTCATGTTCATGGCGCGAATTATACCAGAATTTTCGCCGCGCCGTCAATCGCAAACCGCATAGTTTTTAGTCTTCTCGTCCCTCTACATATACAAACGGATTTGACCGAAAAACATGTCAGACTTTTTCACCTTTTTATATTGGGCGATTTTTATCCTATTGCCCTATATTCCCGCTGTTTATCCATCATTATCATCACTTCACGACTGTCCAATCAGCCGAAAAACATGCGAATCGATGTTCATTGGTACGCCGACAATCGCCGCAAACCCCTCCTCCGTCAGCCGCCATACCAGTACATCCACACTCGCCTCCAAACCACGATAACTCCACAAATCACCACCAATTCCCGCCAAAACCGCAACCTCCCCAAGGGTCCCTCCCCATCAATCGAAATACGCCTTGACCGCCGACAGCGTGTTCCTCTGGTAGTTCGTCAATGTCATTTCGCTTCCTCCATTATCTCCGACAGGCCTTTCAGCATCGGTTCAAGTTCTCGATACGCCTTCGGCACCCTCTTGTCGCTTCGAAAAACGGCGACACCCATTGGCTTCGTCATGTCGCGTATCGCCATTTCCACAAAGCCCCTGTTCGCCTCACGGCACAGGACAATCCCGATGGACGGATTCTCGTCCGGTCTCTTCACCTTGTCGTCGAGCGCGGACAGATAGAAGTTCAACTGGCCAAGGTACGCCGGCTTGAACTTCCCGCCCTGCAGCTCAAGGGTAATCAGGCACTTCAGCGCCCGATTGTAGAAAAGGAGGTCTATGAACTGCTCCTCGTCCTGCA
>CAMOXA010000119.1 GCA_946628745.1 uncultured Verrucomicrobiota bacterium
GAACAGTGTACAGCGCGGTGATGGAGCCCTTCGAGGAGTTGCCGGCGCGCTCCATCAGTTTCGGCAGCTCTGAAAACACGCTCGGCGGGAAGCCTCTTCTCGTAGGCGGCTCGCCGGCGGCCAGCCCGATTTCGCGCTGGGCGCGCCCGAAACGCGTCACGGAATCCATCAAGAGCAGAACCTTGTGGCCCTTGTCGCGAAAGTATTCGGCGATGGATGTGGCGACATACGCAGCCTTCAGCCGTTCCATGGACGATCTATCCGAAGTCGATATGACAAGCACCGACTTCTTGAGGCCTTCTGGTCCGAGATCCTTCTCGATGAACTCCCTTACCTCGCGTCCGCGTTCGCCTATGAGAGCCAGCACCGTGACTTCCGCCTCGGTGTTTCGTATGATTGAAGCGAGAAGAGTGGACTTGCCGCCGCCTGCCGCGGCGAAGATGCCCATTCGCTGGCCCTCGCCGCACGTGAGAAGGCCGTCTATCGCGCGTATGCCGAGCGAAATCGGTTTTGAAATTATGGTTCGCTCCAGAGGCGACGGCGGCGGGGCGTACACCGGGTAGTAGCCGTCCGGGCGCAACGGGCCTTTTACGTCGGCATCCATCGGCCGGCCGAGCCCGTCCAGTACGCGGCCGAGAAGATTCTCGCCGACCGGAACCATCTGGACGCGCCGTGTCGGGATCACCTCCGTTTCGGCGGATATGCCGATCATTGCGCCAAGTGCCGTCAGCAGCGCCGCGTCTTTCGTGAATCCGACGACTTCTGCCTGCACCTCGAAGTTCTCCCAGGGATTGCGCAGGATGCACACCTCGCCGACTTTCACGCCCGGCACAGACGCTTTTATGATAGTGCCGACGACCTGGATCACCTTGCCCTTGACGTCTATGGGCTGGGCGTCCTCGACGGCTCTGTTGAGAACCTCCGGAATGTAATCGAACACTCCCATCAACCGTCTCCTCTGGCAATATGCCGCCGGATCGACCTCTCTATGGCTGCGAGCTGGGTGTCTACCGACGCCTCCGCCACACCGGCCTCGGTTTCCAGAAAACAGGCGGGGCCTTTAAGCCGCGGATCCTCCACGACATCCAGCGACTCGATCGTCGGGTACTTCACCCTGAGTTCGGATACGCGCGCGCGCACCGGCTCGACCATGTCCGGCGCTACCTTTATCGTCACCTGCCGCTGTGTCCTGATCACGGCTGCCATCGTCTTGCGGACGATCTGCACGACCATCTCCTTGTCGCCGATTTCCATGACGCACGACTTTAAAGCCTTCATGACGATGCCCGCCATCTTGTCTTCGACAGATTCCATGAACTTGACAGACTGGTCGAGCTGGTCGAGTTTGAGCATCGCGATTTCCATCTTGCCTTCCGCGAGGCCTTCATCGTAGCCGCGTTTCTTTTCCTCCTCGAACGCTGCCTTGGCCTCCTCGCGTATTCTGGCGGCGTCTGCCTCTGCGGCGGCTATTATATCGGCGGCGGAAGCCGCCGTCGCGGCATCTGCCGCCTTGACGACGCGGCGGTCCGATTCTACGGTGAGATTTTCTCTTTTCAGCAGCAGCATAGCTTGTATGCCTCCGGGAACTTGAGTTTGAGGAGCTTTGTCAGAAACCGCGCATCGACGCCGTACGCCGTTTCGGCGACCGCCGCGCCTCCGCCGGCTTCGTCCTGCGGTCGCGGGAGCTTAAGCTCGACGCGGCGGCGTAGTTGCGCCGGCAGAACGGCAAGAAACGAAAACATCAACCTGCGTCCGGACAGGATGACGGCATCGGCAAGGCTGCCGTCGATTTGCGGGGCTGCACCGTCCGGCTTGAATCTTTCAAAGTACGCTGCGAAAGCGAACACGTCGGGATATACCCCCGGAAGCGCCGATTTGAGCGCACGGACTTCGGCCCCCGCCGTCACACTGCGCAATCTGTCCACAAAAACGATCGCGCCGATCCATTTCGACAGCGCCTCCAGCGTCCCGCCGTCTAGAAGCGCCAGACGGCTCCAGTCGTCTTTCGGGAACATGTGGAAGAACGGCTCGACGCCCAATCCCTCTAGGATATGCCGTTTGACTCGAGGGTTGTCCATCGGCGCGACGATGCCGCCGTCCAGCCACGACGGATGTATCTGAGGGACGAAATCCCACAAAAAATCGCGCACGCGCGGCCAAAGCGCTTTGTCGCCGACAAGCGCCCTTGCTTCATCCATCTCTATGTTGCCGCTCTTCACTTCACGCCTTCAGTTTGTCAATCCCTGCGGAAATCAGCCGACCCACCGTCTCTCCGAACCTTTTCTGGATTCAAGATACCGCCGCCAGCGCGACGCCGCTTCGCCTTTTCGTCCGGACATCGCCAAAGCCCGCGTCTCAAGCACGGCCTCGGCATGGTCGAGTTCCGCTGGATAGTTCGCCGCGCGCAGAACCTCGAGCGCCCTGCCTGGCTCGCCATCTTCGAGCAAAAGCTGCGCGAACGCCGCGGCGGACGTCCCGTCCAGGGGATTGTCCTCCACAAGCGCCTCGCACAGGCTTCTGGCCCGCGCTGGCTGCCCGTGCCGCATGAACATCCATGCGGTCGTGAGCAAAAGCTGTCTCTCGTCTGCTTCCACTTTTCGACTTCCCGCGAATCACCGCCCGGGCGGCGGATCCTTGAACACGGTAACCATTATTTTTTCGTACGCCAGCCCCTCTATCGAGTTTTTGACAAGTCCCTTGATCGACGGTATGTAGTCCGTGATGTCCGCGTCCCAGCGGGAACGTATCGCTACTGCCGCGGAAGACGGCAGGCTGTGTCTCGCGAAAGGATCGTTCTCTGGCAGGACAACGTGGACGTGTGCGTCCACGACACCGTCTATCCCTGATATCGTTCGGGCCAGATCTTGCGCCAGCGCGTCCATGAAACGTATTCTCTCCTCGCTGGGCGAAGAGATCATGCCCGTCTTTTTGAAGACCTCCCCGACGCCCTGGTGCTCGCGGCGCGGCAGTCCGGCCTTTTCAAGAAGATTCACGGCGGCAGCGAATTTGGATTCGTCCACCATGACGTTCCATGTGCCTTCTTCGCCCGCCGTCTTGTGGCAGCCGATACCGGCGTCCAACAGCGCGGCCATGACAAGGTTGGCCTGCCGTTCGATCAGACCCGAATGCAACGTCGTTTCTTTCTCGCATCCCGCGAGCAGAAGAGCCGCCGCCGCAATTACCGTCAAATTCTTCATAGTCTCTCCTCGCGCAAACGTCTGACGGAACCGGTTCTCCGGGCCGTCCGGCGCAATCACTGATTCTTGACAAGAGTCTGTATCGCGTTGGAGGTCTTGTCGACCACCTTCGTGACAACCTCCTGCTGAAACGACAGATTCATGATGTCGTATTGCAGTTCCACCATCTCGGCTGATGAAAGCGAATGCTCTCCGCGAAGCTCCGACAACGCGCGGATCCGGTGCAGCAGGCCCTGGTTATTCGCCTGGGCCGAGCGCCATGCCGCGGACGCCTCGGAAGCAAAAGGCACCGGAGCCGCCGCTTCGGCTCCTCCTGCGCCCATCGCGGCCTGAAACCGCTCGACCGCCGCGGGATTGGCGGCCTGGGTCGGCGCCGCCGCCTGCATGGTTAGCTCCCCGTCGACAGGCTTGACACCTCTGACGGCCTCTATTATCATTGCCTCTGTCATGTCATCAAATCCCTTGCCAGCTGCGCGGCCGCAGGATCGGCCGTCTGTCCGGCGGCCTCGCCGAGCGGCACCGCCGCCTCTTCTTTCCTGTTCAATCTTATCAACGCCATTCCTTTGAACGCCCGCAACATGGCGGACTCGGGGAAGCGCGGCAACGCCTCTTGGTCGATATAGTCTATGGCGCCTCTGAAGTCAAGCATGCTGATGAGGAGGACGGCATTCGCCACAGCGACTGACGCCTCCCCCGGCCGGAACCGCCCCAGCGCCGCTAGTATTTTCGCAGCGGACTGGAACCGGTTCTGGCCTGTCGCCATCAACGCGACGTTCAACAACAGTCGCGCCTCTTCTCCCGTGAGGTCAACCATCAACGGAAGTTCGAGGCGATCGAGTTGAGCGCATCGCCAAGATTCTTGTTGATATTGGTCATCGTCGTGAGGGCGAGGTTCCACTGCTGCAGGTCGTACTGGAGCTGCTGGAGGTTCGCCTGCACATCGGGGTGCTGCTGATAGTTCTCCAACGACTCTTTGAGACGCTGCTCCATGATGTTCGCCGCGTTCATGAGCGCGTTGTACACGGCGTCGGTGTGGATATTGTACGCGGCCGTACCCTTATCCACGCGATACGCTTCGGACTGCACGCTCTTGATCTCGGGAACGCCAGTGGTGGTGATACCACCCATTAGGTTGTCGAATGTATATGCCATTTTGTTTGCTCCTTTGTTTTGTTGTTGAACGTCGCCTTTCAGCGCCGTTTCCCGCGCCTAGCTGGCCACTCGGACAGTCAGACGCAAAATCTTTCTCGCGAGAACGTTGGCCTCCCGCAATGCCTCCGCCTTTTGGTATTCGTCCGGCGACAGACCCTCCTTCAAAGCGGCCGCCAGCCGGCTTTCGAGACCGGCCAGCACCGCGTCGTAGCGGGCGAGCGCCTCTTCGCGCCCGGGCCCCGCCAGCTCTTTCTCGATTTCGAGAAGCCTCAACGGCTCTTTTACGGCTTCCATGTGAACCTCCCGTTCGAATTGGTGACCGTCACCGAATCGGCCTCAATCTTCAGTATCGTATTCTCGCCGATCGACGCTCCCTCCAGAACGCGCATGCCGTTCTGCATCACAAGGCATGGATATGGCTTCGTCAGAATCCCGCACACGGGAAACGCCGGCGCTGACGGCTTGGCTTTTCTGGCCGCGACCGGCGCAACGGTCTCCTGCCCGTCTTCTTCGCCCAAAGACTTGGCCTTGGCCGAGAACACCACGCCGGAGACGTCGACATCCTTGATCTTCGGCATGTCGGCGGCGAGCGCGGCAAGGGTCTTTCGCAACGACGCGGCCGACCGGGAAACACCCTCGAGCGCCACTACGCGGTTTGTGGCGGCCGCAACCTTTATTGCGCCCTCCGTCAGCG
>CAMOXA010000120.1 GCA_946628745.1 uncultured Verrucomicrobiota bacterium
GCTCTTCGGCTGCGGACACTACGGCCGACGTATCGATGCGCGCTTCAGGCACGACCGCCGGCGTATCGATCTCCGGCACCGGGACGCGCATCTCCTCCGCGGCCAGCGGGGCGTGCGCGGGCGCCGCCGTCGCCGGGGCGTAGAGGCTTGGCGAGTCCGCCGCGAGCGGAGTGGTGAAAGACGCCAGACCCGGCTCCACATGAATCGGTTCCGAAAGAAGCGGCGCGAGATCTGATGTCATCTTGGGGTATGTCGGCGAGTCGAGCGCGGGCAGTTCCGGCGCCACGGCGGCGGGAGCTTCGTCCGGCATGGCGAAGCCCTCCGCGGCGGGCAGGACATCTTCGGGCTCGGCGGCGGGAGACTCGACCGCGGCCTTCGTGTCGCGAACGGAATCCATGGCGACGGGCGAAGGCGGCGGTTCGGCCTCTCTGACGGTCATTGGCGGGCGCGGCCTGTAGCGGGAAGCGCTGCTCGCGACATGGGTCATCACCTGCGGGCGCATGAAAAACATCAGCGCGGCGTGTGTGGCGACCGAAAGCACCAGCGCCAGCAAAACAATATCCTGGCGATGCTCGTCCATCACTTTGCCTCCTCCGGATGAGCGTCTATGATTTTTTTCGCCTCGGCCGCCAGGTTCCTGTCGTCAAAGAGCGTCGCCACGACGGTGGCGTAGGCGCACGCGCCGTAGGCGTCGCCCTTCGCCTCGCAGTTTCTGGCGAGCCACAGATAAGCCTCGGCGCGCCGGGCGGTGTCGCCGGCGTTGAGTTCGACGGCTTCTTTGAGACTCTTTTCGGCCTCTTCGTATTCGCCCGCCTTGCTCTGCAGAACGCCCAGCCTCAAGGCGACGGGACGCGCCTCTTCGGTGCGGACGCCTTCGGCCAGACACTGGCGGTACGATCCGATGGCGGCGACAAACTCGCCGCCCGCTTCCTCGGCCGCTCCCATGAGTGCAAAGCCGGCCTGCCGCCACTCGGGCGAGTCGCCGGTATCCGATAGCGCCTTCGCGCACATTTTGACCTCGTCAAGAGCGCTTTCGCCTTCGCGGCATTCCAGCAGAAATCGCCCGACGGATCTCATCTTCGACGCGCCCATGCGTTCTGTGGCGCCTTCGCGCACCAGCGCGGCGTAGGCGGCCTTCGCTTCGGCCGTGCGCCCGCGTCTGAAGTCCTCGTCGGCCAGCAGAAGCCTCGCTTCGCGCGCAAGATCGAGTGAGAGGCCGAGCTCAACCGCCTCTCTGAGAAAGCCGGCGCCGGTCTCTTCGTGACCTAGTTTCGTCGCGGCGATTCCACGCCAGTAGAGAGCTTCGGCCCTGCGGTTGAAACCTCCGCCTGCGGCGAGAACCTCGGCTAGACTGAGCTCCGCCGGCGACCAGCGTCCGGCGCGAATGTCTATCATGGCCTTTCTGAACATCGCCTCCGCCGCATCGGCCGTTCCGGGATTTTCCCTGGCGATTGCGCAGTACTCGGCGACGGCCTCGACGGGATGCCCGCCCTTCTCGTACGCCCATGCGAGGCGCATCCTGTCTTGCGGCTTGTTCGAGAGCGACACGCTACGCTTGGCGGCTTCGATGGCCTTCGCGGCGTCAGAGGTCTTCTCGGCGTCGGAGAACTCCATTCTGGCCAGCGGCAGCTCCACGGCGGCGCGGTATCTGCCCTGAGGGAACTTGTCAAGATACGAAGACATCAACTCTCGCGCCTTCGGCAGGTCGCCGGACGCATACGCGCACGCGGCGAGGAGATACGCCGTGTCGTCGGTCCCCCCGTCGCCGCACAGCGCAGCCGCGTCGGCGTATTTGCCCGAGAGATAGTCGCTCCACGCCGCCATGGTGCGCGCGCTCGCCGAGCGCGCGTCGTCCGGGTAGAGCTTCATATACCGGCGAAAGAGCGTGGACGCCTCGCCGTAGCGCTTGTCGCCGTAGCTTCTGACGGCGGCGAAATAGCCCGCCTCCCGCGCGAGGGCTTTGTCGGGCCCGTAGCAGATTTCGTTCAGTTCGCCGACGGCGCGGCGTCTGACGGCCGGGTCGGGATCGTCGGCGACGAGAGAAGCGTGGCGAAACTTCGCATACAGGGCGAACGGTCCCTTGGGCTCGATCTTTATGCAGCGCTCGAGCGCGTCCCTGTCGCCCGCGAGCGAGCCGTAATGGTACAGCGCGGCCGCGCGGACCGCGGGGTTGACCTTGTCGCTGTCGAGGAGCTTCAGCTCGGATAGTTTCTCGGCGTCGCCGCCGGCGAGAGCCCGCATGAGGCGGGCGCGCCCGGCGTGGCGGGAGAGAGGATATTTGTCCAGCAGCTCGCCGTAGGCGGCGCGGGCGGCCGCGCCGTCGCCGCCCTGCCTCTCGCATTCCGCCAGACGGTAGAGCAACTCGTCCCCGGCGATTCCCTTGGCCCCTTTGAGCTCGGCGTACTCGGCCTTTGCCGCGGCCCAATCGCCTTTGTCGAACAAGCGGTCGGCCATGGCCATCCTGTCGGACGGCAGCACTGAGACCGACGCGATGATTAAGGCTGCAAGTGTCATTCCGTCTGCTTTTCTTCGTTGGATGTCGCGAGCGAGAAGTTCCACACTCCGGCCTCGCGGCAAGTGTCCACGACCTTCATGAGCGACTCGTAGCGGGTGTCGCGGTCGGCTCTTATGATGACGGCCTGGCCCGGATAGAACCTGGCGATCTTGGCCAGACGCCCGCCCAGTTCGTCAAGGCTCAGAGTCGCGCCGTTCACGCGCACAGTGCCGTCCTTGGCGACATTGGCGATAATCTCGCCGGGGAGCCTATTCGGCTCGTCTGCGGTGCGGGCGGACGGCAGCTGGATGGATATCTCGCTTTCCCACTGCGAAAAGACGCTGGCCGTGACGAAGAAGCACAGCAGCAGAAAGATGACGTCAAGCATCGACGTCAGCGCCAGCGCGGCCGGCTTCGATCTGACGCTACGCGAAAACTTCATCTGCCTTCTCCTCGAGGGCGGCGATTATCCGCGACGCCCTGCGCCTGAAGATCGCGTGCATGACGAGCGAAGGAATGGCGACCACGAGGCCGAATATGGTCGTGACTATCGCCTGCGAGACGCCCTGCGCGAGGACGACCGGCTTCGCGCCGGCGGCGACATCGCTGGCGATTCCGCCGAATGCCTGGTACATGCCCAGCACCGTGCCGAGCAGCCCGACGAGCGGAGCGACCGCCGCGATGTCCGCGAGCCAGTCGACCGCCGCATAGGCGCGCTCTGCGATGCGGGAGCCTTCCGCCTCGGGATCCTTGGACGCTTTCATGCGCTCGATGGATTCGTTGACGAAGGCCCCCCTGCGCTGGGCGAACCAGAGGTAGAGCACCACTGTCAAAGCCATCACGGAGAAAAACGCCAGCACCCACATCAGCGGGCCGCCGTCGTTCCACGCCTGTTCAAACGTTATGTCGCCTATTGGCTTGAGCTTGTTCATATCGGTCGATTGGTGTTGATTGCTGTGTTGTTTGGTTTGCTATGGTGAAATCAATGCCTGAACGAACGCTGGCCGGTGAAGACCATTGCCACGCCCGCGTCGTTGCAGCAGTCGATCACGTCCCAGTCCCGTATCGCGCCTCCCGGCTGGACTATCGAGGTTATGCCTTCGCGGATGCCCACCTCGGCTCCGTCGCGGAACGGGAAGAACGCGTCTGACACCATCGCGCATCCCGGCAGCCCCCCTTTTTCGGCCCTGGTCTGCTCCATGATCTCGGCCTGCTTTCTGGCGCCGTCCTCTTCGCCGAACGCGAGCCGCAGGTCATTGTAGGGCTTCGCGTACTTCTCCCACGCGATCCAGTCGGCGTGCTTCGTGTACGCCTTGTCGCGTGCAATCTCCGCCACGCCTACGCGATCCTGCTCACCGGTGCCTATGCCGACTGTCGCGCCGTCTTTGACGTACAGAACCGAATTGGATGTGACGCCGGCTTCGACAAGCCAGCCGAACACGAGATCTTCGTACTCTTTGGCGCTTGGCAGCCTCGCTATCTTGTGCTCCTCGAAGCTGGTCGCACCCGTCGCCTTGTCGACAATCTTGCGGCTGCAGTACGCCGGCATGAAATCCTCCGGCTTGCGGGCGTTCGCGCTGAACGAAGTCTGGGCGACGATGCCGCCGTCGATCAGCGACTTGAAGTCGACGACATGCTTCGCGACAAAGTCGGTCAGCCGCGCCATGTTGCGGATGCGGAAAACGCGCAGATTCTTCTTCGCCGCGAAAAGATCCATGACGCCGGGCGCGAAATCAGGCGCCACGACCACCTCTGCGTAGTTCTCGACAATAAGCTTCGCCGTTTCAATGTCGCAGTCGCGGTTGAGGGCGATCGCCCCGCCGAACGCCGCAAGACGGTCGGCCTTGTTCGCGCGCCAGTAGGCCTCGGCGAGCGTGGAACCGGTCGCGACCCCGCACGGATTGTTGTGCTTGACGATGACGGCCGTCGGCTTGTCCATCAAATATCTGAGTATGTTCAGCGCGTTGTCGGTGTCGGTCACATTCGTCTTGCCAGGGTGCTTGCCGGACTGCAGAAGCTCCGGAACCGACGCCAGATACCGGCCGGCCTGAAGCATCTCCACGTCGCCAAGAACGAGATTCCCGTTCACCAGACGGTACAATGCCGCCTCCTGGCCCGGGTTCTCGCCGTACCTCAGGCCCTTCTCTTCACCGCCGATATTCCAAGTCACTTTCTCGTACTGGAACGTCTGGCGCGAATCGCCGTCGATAAAAGAAATCTCCATTTTCGGGGCGAAATGATCCGCCTCGATGGTCTTGTAAGCTGCTTTGAGGTCTTTCATGGTTGTATATTATACCATATTTTCCGCCGCAGTGCAGAATTTATGGTATAATATCCGTCACTCATTTCAGTCTGTGACGTCTGGGCACGGTGCCCGGCGTGCGACACAAGCTGAGTCTACAGGGAATGAACAATGAAAGAAAAGAACCATAGCCACGTTTTCACGTCGGAGTCCGTTTCGGAAGGACACCCCGACAA
>CAMOXA010000121.1 GCA_946628745.1 uncultured Verrucomicrobiota bacterium
AGGTCCAGGCCCTCTACAAGGACTTCCTCGACGGCAAGACGGGCGCGCAGGGCGGCGAGAAGGCCCACCACCTTCTGCACACCGGCTACAAGAAGATCGACGTCTACAAGTTCGAAGCTTGACGAGTCCGGAGGCCGACCAGATGAACAGACTGGCATTGGCATTCGCGGCGGCAGCGGCCACAACCGTTGCCGCCGCCGAGTTTGTAGAGGCGCCCGAAGCTCCGTTCGCGATGCCCCGCATAGAGGTTTGGGACATCCCGTCGCGCGAATTCCCGATAACGGAATTCGGCGCCGCGCCGGGCGTGAAGTGCACGGACGCATTCCGCAAGGCGGTCGCGGCGTGCGCCGGGGCGGGCGGTGGACGTGTCGTGGTCCCCGCCGGCGAATGGCTGACAGGGGCGATACATCTAAAGAGCAACGTCGCGCTCGATCTGCGCGAGGGTTCGCGCGTATCGTTCACGGACGATCCGAAGGACTATCTGCCAGCGGTCCCTACCACCTGGGAAGGGGTCGAGTGCCTCAACTATTCACCGCTCGTATACGCATACGGCTGCACCAACGTGGCGATAGTCGGCAAGGGTACGCTCGCGCCGAAAATGGACTTGTGGAAGAAGTGGTTCACGCGTCCGCCGGGCCACATGGCGTTCACCGCGGCGCTTTACGGGTGGTGCTCGACCGTCGCGCCCCTGGCCGAACGCGACGCAGTCGCGATGAAGGGCTCGAACGCCCGGCCGCACCTGATCCAATTCAACCGTTCGGCGAACATCTTGCTGGACGGGTTCACGATACGCGAGTCGCCGTTTTGGACGATACACCTCTACCACAGCGAGAACGCGCTCGTGCGCAACCTTGACGTTTCCGCCCACGGACACAACAACGACGGCGTCGATGTCGAAATGACGCGCAATGTGATTGTCGAGCGCTGCCTGTTCGACCAGGGGGACGACGCGGTCGTGATAAAGGCCGGCCGCAACCAGGACGCATGGGCACTCGCGCGACCTTCCGAAAACATTGTCGTGCGCGACTGCAGCGTCCGCGACGGACACGTCCTGCTCGGCATAGGCAGCGAACTTTCAGGCGGCGTGAGAAACGTCTATATGCACGACTGCCGGATGGAAGGCGACATACGCAACGTCTTCTACGTGAAGACGAACGAGCGCCGCGGCGGAACCGTCGAGAACATATACATGAAAGATTGCACGGCCGTTTCGCGCGGCAGGAAGCCTCCCGAAGGCGTGGTGAACGTCCAGACGGACGTTCTGTACCAGTGGCGGAATTTCCCGACTTGGGAGGTGCGGCCTACGAAGATCCGCAATCTGGTCGCGGAGAACGTGACGTGCGACGAAGCCCGCCATCTGCTGTATCTGTGCGGCGACGCGAGAGAGCCGATCGACGGCGTGACGCTGAAGAACGTGAAGTGCGCCAAGACTGTCGCGGAGCGTCCGGTCGATGTCATGAACTCCAGGAATGTCACTGTCGACGGGCGTCAAGTCGAATCGCGGCAGGGCAAGGCGCCGAGCCTCTGACACGCCGCGGCGGCCTTTCGTATGTTCCCGGAACGGGTAATGGCTTCGCCGCATGGATATGCTATAATACCGCCATGGAAAAACTGTCCTTCGCAATCGTTTCGCTTTGCGCGGCCGCGTCCGTCGCGCCTCGAGCGCTTCTCGCCATAGACAACCCCGGCGCCGTATGCGGCGAGCCGGCCGAGAGCCGCTTCACGCTCGTCGCCGGTTCCCGGCCCGTGCCGGCCGTTTATGTCGCCCCCGGCGAAAACTCCGCCGTCAGAATCGCGGCGGACAATCTCGCCGCGGACTTCGGGCGCGTTACGGGAATCGACGCCGTGCGCGCCGGTTCGCCCTCGCTCGCGCGCACTCTCGTCGTCGCCGGCGTGGTGGACGGGCCTACTTTGAAGCCGCTCGTCGACGCCGGGGCGATCGACCCCGCCCCGCTCGCCGGCAAGCGCGAAGTCTACCGGATGTCGTTCGTGAAACGGCCGTGGCCGGGCGTCGACGAAGCGCTTGTAATCGCCGGCAGCGACAGGCGCGGAGCGGTGTACGGAATCTACGAACTTTCCGAGCAGATCGGCGTCTCGCCCTGGTACGACTGGGCGGACGCCCCGGTGCCGCGCCGCCGGACGCTCGCCATCGAGCGCGGCGTCTACACGAACGGCGAGCCCGCCGTCAGGTGGCGCGGCATATTCCTGAACGATGAAGCGCCGTGCCTTACAAGCTGGGTGAAAAATACGTACGGCACCGGTTTCGGCGACCACCGGTTCTACGCTCGCGTCGGCGAGCTTATACTGCGGCTTCGCGGCAATTTTCTGTGGCCCGCGATGTGGTGCTGGGCCTTCTACGCGGACGATTCGGAAAACTCCGCGACCATGGACGCGATGGGCGTGGCGATAGGCACTTCGCACCACGAGCCGATGGCCCGCAACCACCAGGAGTGGGCGCGCCGCCGCAATAAGTCCGGCCCGTGGAACTACCGCACGAACCAGGAAACGCTCGACGCCTTTTTCGCCGAGGGGGTGCGGCGCGCCAGGGGGACGGAGGATCTGATAACGATCGGCATGCGCGGCGACGGCGATGTCGAGATGGACGGCACCGGCGACATCGGCCTCATGGACCGCATCATATCCAACCAGCGCGCCATAATCGAACGCGAGCAGGGCCGCCCTGCCGCCGAAGTGCCGCAGGTCTGGGCGCTCTACAAGGAGGTCCAGGACACGTACGACAAGGGGTTCAGGCCGCCGGACGACGTGACGATTCTTCTGTGCGACGACAACTGGGGCGATTTGAGGCGGCTGCCCGGGCCGGAGGAGCGCCGCCGCTCGGGGGGATGGGGAATCTACTACCACGTCGATTACGTCGGCGCGCCCCGCAATTCAAAGTTCATAAACGTCACCAGCGCCGCGAGCATGTGGGAGCAGCTGTCCCTTGCCGGCGAGTACGGCGTGGACAGACTGTGGGTGCTCAATGTCGGCGACCTGAAGCCCATGGAATATCCAATAACGCTCTTTATGGACATGGCGTGGAATCCGTCGCGCTACACGGCGTCGAGCCTGCCGGAGTTTACGCTGAACTTCTGCGAGCGGTTCTTCGGCCGCGGCGAAGCGGCCGAGGCGGCGCGAATCCTCGACGCCACCTCGCGGTACGCCTGCCGCATCACGCCTGAAATGCTCGACGCCGGCACATACGATCTCGAGTCCGGCGAATGGGCCAAGGTCGCGGGCGACTACGCGCGCCTCGCGGCGGACGCCGAAGCGCAGTACTCCAGGCTCCCCGAAGAAGCCAAAGCGGCATATTTCGAGATAGTGCTTTTCCACGTGCGGGCGATGTCCAACCTGTATGAAATGTATTTCGCCCAGGCGCTCGGCGATGCGGAGCGCGTGGCCGCGGCGTTCGCCCGCCACGGCGAGTTGTGCGCCGAATACAACAATTCGCTCGCCGGCGGAAAATGGAAGGGCATGATGACCCAGAAGGTGATCGGCTACACGTCATGGCACGACAACTTCGCCGGCGACACCTGCCCGAAAGTCGCGGCCGGAGACGCCGCGGCTGAAGCGGCGGCCGATGCGGCAAGAGCCGCGGAGCTTCTGGCCGCGAAGGAGCCGCGCATATATTCCGTGCAGCGCTCCAAGTCGTACGACGCGAACATGGGCGAGAACTGGTGGATGCGCCGGCACGACGCGATACTGGAGCGTCTCAAGAGCGAGCGCGAATTCGATCTTGTCCTCGCGGGCGATTCGATAACCCATCGCTGGGAGCGCCACGGGCGCGAGGCGTACGTGCAGGTGACGAATGAACTGAAGGTGCTGAACCTGGGTTTCGGGGCGGACAACGTCCGCAATCTCCTTTGGCGGTTCAGGTCGGGCGAGCTCGACGGCTACCGCGCGAAAGCGATCCAGCTCATGATCGGCACGAACAACTCCGTCTCGGAGTCTCCCGAGACGACCGCGGCGGAAATACGCGCCGCCCTGAGGGAGATCCGCGCGCGCCAGCCTCAGGCCAAGATACTGCTCTCGCCGATTCTGCCGCGCGGGAAGCCCGATTCTGTCGAACGCGGCAAGAACGAAGCCGTGAACGCGCTGCTTCGTCCGCTCGCGGACGGCAAGACGATCGAATGGGCGGACTGGAGCGGATTCTTCACGCTGCCTGACGGACGCCTCAAGCCGGACCTGCAGGACGACGGTCTGCACCCGAACGCGAAGGGCTATGCGGAGTGGGCCAAAGTCGCGCTGCCGGTCTGGAAAGCCGCGGCGGGCCTCGCGCCCGCGGCCGGGGCGTCCGCCGGCTCAGAGGTCGGCGCCGGGCGAAAGGACTCCGCCAAGGATGCGCCGGAGGGCGCCGGATTCGTCGCGCTCCAGGCGCACGAGTTCGCGAGCGCGGTGGCGCCCGGCGGTTTCAGGTGGGAGTTCATAGCGGGACTCGGACGCGGCGACGGCGCGATGGAAGTCTTCCCGCGGCTTGAGCCGCCGCGCGGCGCGAAGCTCGTCTACAAGGTGGCGGCGCCGGAGGGCGCGAAAAGCGCGACGGTCGTCGTCTCGACGCGGTCCACGCTCGCTTTCGCGAGGCGCGAGGGACATCGCTACACGGTGGCGTTCGCGGGAGGCCCCGCGAAAGAAGTCAACTTCAATTCACGGCTCGACGAGCGTCCCGAGAACATATACTCCGTCTTCTACCCGACGGTCGCGCGCCGCGTCGCTTCCTGCAGGGTTCGCTTCGACGTACTGCCGGGGCGGGACGGCGACGGACTGCTGACGCTTGAACTCGCGCCGCTCGACCAGGGCGTCGCTTTCGAGAGCGTCGTGGTCGACTTTGGCGGGGCGCCGCGCCAGTATCTGCTCGGCACCCGTTGACGCCCGTCACGTCAGCAAAGACGCGAGATCCTCGGCCGTGAGCTTTTCCATGACTTCGGCGTCCGTTGTCGAAACGGTCGACGATATGA
>CAMOXA010000122.1 GCA_946628745.1 uncultured Verrucomicrobiota bacterium
CCCTGTGTCGTCTGCCGAAAGCGTCCACTTGCCGTCATATCCCGCGAGGCGGAACCCCCCGGAAGGTTTCGCTTTCCAGGTTGCAAGCCGGCGTTTTGACGGGCTTGCTCCGTCGCCCAGCGCGATGACTACCGTACCGGACTCGAACTTCATGGTGTTCGCGAAATCCAGCGTTGCGTCATCCGAGTCGAATCGAATCGTCGCGCCGTCTTCAAGCAAAAGCTTCAAAGTCCCGGCGTTGTTGCAGTCGAGGGACGCTCCCGCCCCTTTCACAATAAGCGTGCCTGCAATATCCACTCCGTTGTAAGCGGTCCACGACGCTCCCGCGCCGATGGATGCCACCGCCCCCGGTTTGACGGTTATGGCCGCCGACTTGTCCCCACCCCCAGGCAGGTCGCTTGCGGACGAAACCTTGCCGAAAACGACCCGTCTTCCTCGCATGGCGCCGCCCGCTCCGGAGGCCGCACCTACTGTTATCGAACCCGAGAAATCCGCCGCATTCTCGAATACGTATGCATGTTGCGGCGCACCGGAGAACGACATAGAGCCGTCGCCCTCGAGCGCACCGAAGGTATTGTAGTTGCTGGAATAGCCGTTGCCGGTCCAAAACGCCGCGTGATGCTCTTCGTCGTCCTTAAGAACCAGCGTACCGGGGAACGCCGCGTTGTTGTTCTTCAGGAACGGAATGCGGCAGTTCGTCAATTGTATCTTCGAGTCTTTGTTGCCGTAAAGCTCGAAGCAGAAATCCTTGAGATTGTCCGTCCCTGCGAACCCGTCAAACGCCACAGTGCCCTTCCACGCTCCATTCGCGAGCCCATAGTCTTTTGAAGGCAAGCCGGAGCCGCAATAAAGCGTCCCCTCGCCTGTGATTGTTTCAATCGCCGGGTCTACATCCGTGAGATTGCAGGTTTCGCCGGCGGGAATGACGAGCGTCGTGCCGGCGGTTGCAACCAGCTTGAAATCCTTAAGCCACACGGCATCGTCGTACAGCGGCGTCACGTCTTTGTTGTCCATTGGATTGTTCATCGCGTAACGTTGGGCAAACACGAACGTGACTTCATGCGATCCTTCAGGAATCTCAACAGCCGCGTCAGTCCACTCGTACGCGTATTCCGTCTGCGACAGCACGGGCGAATCGTCGAGGAGGACATCGAAGTGCGAGTAGTCGTTTTCGGCCGCGCTTCTGCCGCCGAAGTAAGACCTGTGTCTGAACTCGAGCCTGGCCGGGCCGGCGACCGTCGCCCTGAGCGGTGTCGTACACTGGCAGGTATAGTCGGTTCTGTTGAAACTGCGCACCATGCCGCTTTCAACCGTCCATGGATATTTCCTGCCTGTCTGCCAAACGGCGTCGAAGTCCGCGAAGCTTCCGTCCAGATCGATCGCCCCGGCCTCCCGCCACAGCGCGACTTCTGCGCACGTCTCGCGCAGGACGCGCGCGTTGTCGTTGTTCTCGTCGCCCAGCTTGAAGCCGAAGCTGTCGGACGAAGTCGAGAAATACCACGAGGCGTCGTTGTCGCCGCCATAGGCCATAATGGTATGGCGCGTGACACCGTTGTCGTTGAAGTAGTATCCGCGGCCGTATTTGAACGGTGAATTGACGATCGACTGCGCTCTGGCGTGTCCGCAGCCCATATTGTGCGCGTTTTCGTGGATCATCGTGTGCTGTTTGCCGGTATCGACTGCGCGTATGCTGCATACGCTGAAAGCGCACTCGTGCTGGCCCGCCACATTGTCCGCTGACGAGAGCGGAGAGCTGTTGCCGAGTGTCGCGCCTGTAGTGTCGACAAGCAGCGTCACTGTATCCGCGCCGTACATTTCCCTGGCCGCTCGCAGGCTCGTCATCGCCCCTTCGCCATTGGCGGCGAGCGCCGGGGCTGTATCGATATTGGTGTATGTGCCATCCACCTTGCATACCCCCGCGAGGCGATATGCGTAGAACCTATCCAGCCTGTTCGTCGCGAGGACATCGTTCATGAGGGCGATCTGCCGCAGCGCGAAAGCCTCCAGCGTCTGGCCTTTGTTGCCGACATACGTCTGGGCGCCGCAATCATAGGCGACCAGCACGTCCACAGTTGCAGGCGTCTCGGGCGCATCGGGCTCAGAATCTCCCCCCGGATTCAAATCGACAACTGTAGCAGTCAGGACTCCGCTCACGGCCATCACCTCCCACTCGAGGCCGTTCGAGAGTTCCGGCCACTCTTCGCGGACGAGAGATTTTATCCCCGAAAACGAGCCGCTTGCCGCAATCAGCGGATAGCTTGCGCCAGGCTTGAGGTCGCCGGCGCCGTTTAGCGATATGCACACGTCCGCAAGGTCTACATCGCCGTTCACGGCTAGCGGTGCCGACGTCCCGGCCGGGAGAGTCAGCTTTGCGCCGTTGTCGAGCCTTAGTCCTGCAAGCTTCAGCGAACATCCGCTTTCTATGCGAAGCGCCGCGTCCTTGGCGACATTCCAGGCCTGGCCATGCACGGTCGAGCCGGACGAATAGCCGACGGCGAGCGTACCGTTGCTTACGACAGTCGCGCCAGAGTGTTTGAGCTCGACATTCGCCGCGAGTGTCCCTTTGCCGGTTTTGACTATTCCCCAGCCGGACGTATCGGTTCTGCCGTCCGTCTGCGTGCCGACATTCAGCTCGAGTGTCGCCCCCTCGCCGACTTCAATGGCGGCATCGGCATCTCGTACGAGGATGTAACCGCCGCCGTTGTTTTCAATCGACGAATCGCTCTTTACAGCAACTCCCGGATTGCCCATCAGATCCAGTCGCTTGGCGTATATTTTGCCGCCGGCGAGAATCAGTTTTCTGCACAGATGCTCCATCTGGTTGAATTTGACAGTGCCGCCCTTCTCGACTGTCAGCGATGTGTTGTTCATGGAGTAGCCGGTGCCTCCCCCCTGATCGAACACGAGATTGCCGTCTTCGCCGACCTCCAGCTGCGTGCGCCCGATTACGCCCGCGCCGCCGTTTATCCCTCCCTTGAACACGACCGTCCCTTTGCCGACGCGAAAGACTGACGAGCCCGCGTATCCCTCGCTGCGGTTGTTGAGCGTGTCGAACGTCTGAGTCTTGCCGGCGCCTGGAGCGACGGTCATTTTGCCGTATGGTCCGATCGTCACGAGATTCGTGCAGTAGCCGTTCGCCGCATCCACACTCTGGCCGAACGGAGCGTTGAATGTCAGCGCGCGTCCGTTCCCGTTCGTGAACGCCACGGCGTCGAGTTTCACAGGCACGTTGAATGTCACGTCGCCTGACGGAGCGAATGCGGCATCCCTGAGTGTCAGGCTGGAAAAACCGTCGGCGGCTTCGAATGTATAGGCCGTGTCGGCCGCGGTGAAAGCAACCGACCATGGAGCGATCTCTCCCTCGACGGTGACTGTCGGCGACGCATTCTGCGCAATGTCGGGGAACACGCAAGCCGCCCACTTTTCGAACGGTCCCTGTCCGTCGTCCCACGCCCGGACGTTCTGGTCTGCAGTCCAGCGGCCGTTGCCGCTATGTCCGGCCTCGCCGGACCACACGATACCTTCTTGCAGAGTCACGGTCCTTGTGGATTGCGCGATGCCGTCGATGACGGCGCATGCTTTAAGAATCGTTTTTTCTTCGAGGTTGACCGCTATCGTGCCGCCGGATTGCACGAACGGAGATTTGCCGTCCGGTTCGGTTCCGTCTATCGTGTAATATATGGTCGCGTCTGCGTTCGCGTGCGCCAATGTCAGCGTATGGTTGCCGTAGGCGCTGTATTCGAGAAAGTCTCCGTCGAAAATCTCGCGATCGCCTTCATAAATGCGGACGTCCCAGTCGTACGGCAGCACATGCTCGCGCAGTCCCGCGATTTCCGCGTGCGTCAGTTGCAGCGTCCGCCTGTTGTCGTTCGTTCCCTCGACGCCGAGTGCGCGACCGTATTCCGCCGGCGTTATGTCGGGCGATGAAAAGTATGGTATTGGCAGATAATCGCCCGAAGCCGGGGAGGTGTAGGCGTACGCCATGACAGTGTGGCGCAGTATCATGTTCGCGTCGGTGAAGTGATATCCGCAGGAGTCGGCATACCGGCCCGGCCCGGAATTGCTCCCCTGCCTGTTGCTGTGCCCGCAACCCATATTGTGCCCGGTTTCGTGGCTCATGGTGTAGCGCCCGTAGACGGTCTTTATGTCGCAAACGTTGCACGCGTAGTTCATCTTGCCGAAATATTCGATTGTCTTGCCTGCATTGCCAGAATACTCGAAACCAATGCCGGACGTAGTACCGCTCGTCCTGTCGACAAGCAGCGTTATCGTGTCCGCCCCGCACCTTTCGCGCAGCGTCTCCAGTTTGGCGAGCCGGCCTTTTCTCAGTCGCACGCTGTCGAGCAAGGCGGCGTCGATAGCGGACCACGCGTCGTCTATCGTGGCGACTCCGGCGAGACGGTAGCATAATTCGTCAGCAAGGAGCGACTTCTCAAGCACCATATTCATCTTTGCGACCGCATAATCGGCAAATTCCTCTACCGTGTCGGCATCGGCGCAATTGCCGTTTTCCAGCCATCTCGCCGACCCTTTGTCGAAAGCGACGAGAATGTCGACGACGCTCTTGTGCGCGGCAGTCTCGAACGCATCGCCGGAGGCGGAAAGAATCCTCCGGGGCTTCTCGTCCGGGCCGCTCGCCTCCTCATCTGGCCGGGCGGTCTGGAGCGAGTCTAAATTGCCGCCGCAAGTCCCGCACGCGTCCGCGTCCGACTGTGGCGTTTCGCGCTCGACGATCGTAGCCCAGCCATCCTTGACGCGCAGGCTGTAGACACGGCGATTCTCGAAATCGTCAATCGTGACGCGCATCATGCCGGCAGTCGCCTTGACTACGGCCGGCGCACTCGAATCCCTTGTGTGCGCGATGTAGCTTTGGCCTGCGATTCCCGCAGGGGGCTTGGCGGC
>CAMOXA010000123.1 GCA_946628745.1 uncultured Verrucomicrobiota bacterium
TCCGCCGATACTCGCCGGCGGCGGCAAGGTGGAGTACCTGCCCGAACGCTCCGGGCCGATACTCGCGTTCATGGACGGCGCGACCTACAGGGCGCGTTCGATTGTCATGATGCCCGGCGACCTGCTGTTCCTCTATACCGACGGAGTGACCGAGGCCGAAGACGGGAGGGGCGGTTTCTGGGGCGACAACAGGCTTCTGGACACTCTGGGTTCTCTCAAGGAGTTCGAGCCGGAACCGGTCTGCAAAGCGGTGCGCTCCAGCGTCTCGAAGTTCGTCGGTCTCGCGCCGCAGGCCGACGATCTGACGGTGATGGCGATAAAATACGTGGCGCGGCCCGAGCGTATGGCCAAGGTGTTCCTGCCGACAATGGAAGGCCTCGCGCAGGCGGCAGCCTACCTGGACGAGAAGCTTGCGGCTTTCGGCCTGGCGGACACTCCCGAGGCGGCGCAGCTCAGCGTGATCCTCGACGAGATCGGCTCGAACGTGGTCAGGCATTCGGGCGCAAAGATCTTCGAGCTGACGATAGACAAAACGGACTCTCCGCTCGGCGTGGATTTGACCATATCCGACAACGGTTCGCCGTACGATCCGCTTTCGCATGTCGACCCGGACACGACTCTTTCAGCCGCTGAAAGGCCTATCGGCGGACTCGGCATTCTCATGGTCAAGAAAATGTCAAACACCGTAACCTACAAGAGGACGGGCGACAGAAACGTGCTTGCCGTATTCAAGGAGATCCGCGCGATGTAGAGGTCCTGCCGGGCAAATCGGGAGAGTGAGGCGAAAGCGACGGTACAATCGTTTGAAGAGGGAGGTATACACCTGTCATGTCAGAAAGATTATTGAAAGGCATAGCAGCTCTGGCGAGCGCGTTCGCACTCGCCGGCTGCGGCGAAAACGAGCCGGAAGCGGAAACCGCGCCGGCGGCGGGGGGCGGCGAGGAACTCGTGCTTGTCGTATCCGGCGAGGCGCCGCCCTATTCGTACATCGACGACGACGGCAGCATCGTCGGGCTGGAGGTCGACATCGCGAAAGCGGCGGCGGCGGCGCTGGGCCGCACTCTGGTGACGCGCAAGCTCGAGTTCGAAGATCTCCTGCCGGCGCTTCGCGACGGTCTCGCGGACATGGCCGCGTCCGGTCTCACCATTACGGAAGGCCGCCGCAAGACGGTCGATTTCACCGATTCGTACGCGACCGAGGGCGGTGCGTTCCTCTACCGCACCGGCGAGCCGATGCCTACCATGATACGCGCGGAGCAGTTGCGCATGGGGACGGTCGATTCGATGACTCTCGACTTCTACCTGACCCGCCACGGCATAGACGCCATACGCTACCGCTCTTGCGCGGCGGCGATACAAGACGTGCTTGACGGCAAGATCGATGCGCTTTTCTACGACAGTTGCTCGCTCAAGGCCGACGCGGAGAAATTCGGCGGCAGGCTTTCGGTCTCCAAGCTCGAGACGCGCGAGCCGTATGGCATCGCAGTGCGAAAGGGCTGTCCGGAACTCATGGCCGCGCTCAACGCGGCGATTGCGGAAAGGGTGTCGAAATGACGGCGGACCGTAAACTTGCCGCGCGGCTTGTCGGAGCTGTCGCCGTCGCGTTTCTGGCCTCCATGGCGCTGACGTGGCTCTTGCACGACAGGATGACTTCGCACGAGGCCTACAATCTCATAGACAACGCCTTTCGCGACATCGAAGGCATGATACGCGAACGTGTCGACAGGCGAATGATACGCCAGGCGATGCTCGCCCGCGACAGGGTCGCGGACATGTCGAAAGAACCGTGGTGGAACGACCCCGACGAATCGAGCCGGCGGCTCCGGGAGCTGGCGGGCGAACTCATGGTCGACGAGATCTGCGTCGCGGACGCGAGCGGAATGCTCTCGCACAGCGCACGCCGCGACGAGGTCGGCAAGCTGGATTTCACGAAGGCCGACGGCCAGGCCCGCGAGTTCGCCAAGCTTCTCGACTCCGAAGCGGAACTCGCCCAGCCGCTTCTGCCGAACACTCTCAGAGGCGAGATGGTGAAGTACGTCGGAGTGTGGATTCCCGACGGCGGTTTCATCCAGGTCGGCGGGCGCGACGAGTGCGTGCGCCGGCTTTCGCGCACTGCCGTCACGGGCCTCACGCACAATTGGCATTTGAGCGGCGAGGAAGGCTATGTCGTCATAACAACGGCGATCGGCACTATCATATCCCATCCCGACATAAGCGCCGAGGGCGGCCAGTGGCACGAGCCGGGAGAGGACTGCTACTGGAGCAAACGCAACATCGAGGGCTTCCCGGTCTATGTCGTCATCCCGAAACGCATGGCGATAGTCGAGAGGCGGGTGCTCGTGGCGACTTCGGCGTTCTTGAACGGCATGGCTCTCATTCTCGCCGCCGTCCTGGTCGGCCTGGTGATAGCGGCGTATGTCCGCGCCCAGCTGCGCGCCCGGCACGCGAAGGAAATGAGCATGGCCTCGGACATACAGGAAAGCGCCATACCCCGAACCTTCCCGCCTTTCCCCGGCGAGAAGTGCGTGGATATCTTCGCGGACATGAAGACGGCGAAGGAGGTCGGCGGCGACTTCTACGATTTCTATTTCACCGGACCGAGGAAGATAACATTCCTCATAGCGGATGTAAGCGGCAAGGGTGTGCCGGCCGCGCTTTTCATGATGCGCGCAAAGAGTGTGCTCAAGAGCGCCGCCCAGACCGGCAAGCCGCTTGCGGATGTGGTCCGCGAGGCCAACGAAGCTCTGTGCGACGGCAACTCGGCGAGCATGTTCGTCACCGCCTGGCTTGGCGAGATACAGCTCGATACCGGCATCGTGACGTACGTGAACGCCGGCCACAATCCGCCGCTCGTCCTGCGCGACGGCAGGCCGGAGTATCTGCGCGGCGGCGTCTGCCTCGCTCTCGGCGCGATGCCGGGCGTGAAATACGCTCCTCGCGAGATTTCCCTCTCGCCTGGCGACATGCTGTATCTCTACACCGACGGCGTGACGGAGCAGACGGATCGCGCCGGCGACATGTACGGCGAAGAGCGCCTCAAGTCCGCTATCGACGGAATGGCCGATCCGGTCGAGATTGTGCGCAAGTCGCTGGGGGAAGTACTCGCTTTCAGCTCCGGCGTTGAGCAGGCCGACGATATGACGCAGCTGGCGGTACGCTACAAGGGGGGCGCGAATTGACTTTCGCCGGCGCGAAATTCTCCAGGCTTCTGCCGGCCACCACGTTCGCCATGGCGGCCGAGTTCCTGATGGGCCTGTCGGACAGCGTTATCGCCGGGCACATCCTCGGCGAAGACGCGCTGTCTTCGGTCGGTCTCATGCAACCGGTCTTCAACGTGGTTTCGTTTGTCGCGATGCTTGTCGGCGTCGGCTCGAGCGTGCTGTATTCGACGGAGATGGGGCGCTTCGACAAGCGGCGCGCGAGCGAGCTGTTCACGCAGGGCCTTTGGTCGGCTCTTTTGTTCGGCGGCATTGTCGCCGCGCTGATGTTCGCGTTCCGCGAGCCGGTCCTGGCGTCTTTCGGCGCCTCCGCCGAGGTTTACGAAGGAGCGTGCGATTTCTGGCTGTGGTTCCTGCCGTGCGCGGTCCTCGAGCCTGTCGCGTTCTTTCTCGGCCAGATGTGCTACAACGACGGGGACGACAGGCTTTGCACCGTCTCGTACGCCGCGCAGCTTCTCGGCAATTGCGCGCTGTCGGTTCCGCTGACTTTCAAGTACGGCCTGGCCGGTTGCGCCGTCGGCACTGTAATCGGCAACTGTCTGGCGATAGCGGTTCTGTCGTGCCACTTCAAGCGCAAGTCCAGCACATGGACTCTTGCAAGGCATTTTTCGATGGCTGACTCCTGGCGGATATGCCAATGCTCCGTGGGCGACGCGTGCATGCGTCTGTGCTATGCGGCGCTCTTCTGCCTCTTGAACTATTACGTCATTTCTCGCTTCGGCTCCGGCAAACTGCCGGTCCTGTCGGTCGCTGTCGCGGTGATCGGACTCAGCGAGGCGTTCGACGGCGTCGCCACGGCCGCCCAGCCTCTCGCCACCGTTTACATAGGCGAAGGCAACGGGCGGCTGGTCCGCCGCATCATGTCGTACGCCTCGATAGCGGCGGCGGCGGAGGGCGCCGCGCTGATGCTTGTCCTTCTGGCGTTCCCGTCGCTCGCTGTAAAGCTTGTCGGCATTTCGGACCCCGCCCTTGCCGCAGAGGCCGAATCCGCCGTCCGGCTTGTTTCCGTCGGGCTTGTCGGCACTTCGCTGATCATGCTCTACAATTCCTACTATATGTTCGTCTCGGAGCGCGGCTATGCCGTCGCGCTGACGGTTCTCGGGACGCTCTTGAGCCAATGCGCGCTCCTGCTGCCGCTGGGCGCGGCGTTCGGCGTGAACGGCGTCTGGCTCGCGCTCGGCCTCGCGCCTTATGCCGCCATCGCGGCGATCGCCCTGGCCATCGTCAGACTGAGAGGGCCCGGCAAACTGCCTTTATTGCTGGACCGGACGTGCGAGCGCGACACCCGCGTCTACGACCTCGTGCTCGACGAGGCGGCAATTTGCGGGCTGTCCGAAAAACTTCTGCGGCGGCTGGCGCCGCGCCGCGGAATCGGCCCAGCCCTTGCCGCCAAGGCCGCGCTTCTTGTCGAAGAGACTCTCATGGTCGTAAAAGAGCGCAACCCCGGGCGCAGAATCCTCGCCGAGGTGTCGCTTAAGACAGACAGCGGCATCGGTCTTGTCATGCGAGACGACGGCGAGATATTCGACATAACGGATGCGGACGCCAAGATTGAATCGCTCAGATCGTACCTCGTCTCGAATCTCATGGAGGCGACCCCGTCGCGGCGGAACATGACGACCACCGGCTTCAATCGCAACCAGTTCTTCCTGCGCGCCGAGCCGTCC
>CAMOXA010000124.1 GCA_946628745.1 uncultured Verrucomicrobiota bacterium
GCAGGAACATGGGATAGTCTATCATAATCGAACTAGACAGGGGAGGTTGCGGTTTGGGTGGGAATTGCGGCTGTTTTGCCAAGTTATCGTGATTTTGGGGTGGGCGCGGCAGTAGAGGTTGGCTCGAACATCGGCATTTGATGCGGCAGGAAGCCGCGTGTTCGTTTTTCGTACCACGTCGTGCTAAAATTGAAATTGTAAACGCATGTCACAAACGGGCGATTTTTTGGTATAATATGCGACATGCAAAGCTTGAACCATATCAATTCGTCCGAGCGGGACTGGAGAATAAACTGGCCTTTGGCGATTGTCGCCAGTCTGATTTTTCACGCCGCAGTGTTGGGTACGGTCTTTTTCTTTTCAGACGACGGGGCGAAATCCGCCTCTGCGACCGGCCAGGGAGAGCTGACGGCTGAGAACGCGAACGCGGCAACGGGCGGCCGCGATGATTTGCGCGAGTCCGCAAGCGGATCTGCACCGGCGAACGGCGACGCACCGGCGACGGCGGGGAGCGCCGGCGGTCCGGCGACCGTTGCATATACGGTCAAGCCCGGCGATTCGCTTTCAAAGATAGCGAAAAAATATGGATGCACAGTAAAGGATATTGCGGATTTGAACGGATTCCCGGCGGAGAAGACGCTGAGCATCGGTGAAACGCTTAACATACCGCAATGACGCGGTTTCGAGGACAAAAAGGAAAAGGGGAAATGAAAAACACGATTAAAGTCTATGCTCTTTACGGTGCGCTGGCGCTGTCGGGCGGTTGCCTGGGCATAAGCGGTGTCGGCACGGTCAAAATGCCGATGCCGTCCATTGAAGAGGGCTTCGTTCCGCTCATAGACGGCGACGGGCTCGCGGGCTGGGCCGGCGCGACGGAAATGTATTCGGTCACCGAAGACGGCGTTCTCGAGTGCCACCCGGAATGCAAGCTTCCGGACGGAGTGCGGGGCGACATATGGACGCAGCGAAGCTTCACGAACTTCGTTCTTCGTTTCGAGTTCGCCATGCCCGAGAACGGCAACAACGGCCTCGGCATAAGGATGGAGCCCGGCAAGGACGCGGCGTATTACGGGATGTGCGAGCTGCAGCTTCTGGACGACGGCGGCAGCGAATACTACGATGCGAAGAACAAGGCCGACAAGCTAAAGCCGTACCAGTATACGGGATCCGTCTACGGCATCGTGCCCGCTTTGAGGGACAATACGGGCCGGCAGATCGGCGGCAAGCAGAAAAACTTCACCGGAGGCGGCAGCTACGTACGCAAGCCGGGCATGTGGAACTTCGAAGAGGTGAAAGTCGCCGGCAGCGAAATCGAGGTGTATCTGAACGGCTATCTCGTCACCAAGGCGGATGTCTCGAAGTACCGCGGCGACGGCGACACGCCGGACGGCAGGCCGCATCCGGGGCTGCACCGCGAAGCGGGGCCGATAGGATGGCTTGGCCACGGCCATGCCGTCAAGTGGCGCAACATCAGAGTGAAAGACCTGCCGGCCGACGCGAAGATGGGCGACACGTGTCCGCTCGCCAGGATGGAGTGCCCGACCGGCTTCGAGCCGTACTTCACCGGCAAGGCGGAGGATCTCGCCAACTGGAAGGGCGTCACGACCGAAGAGGGCTTCGACAATCCGCTGGTGCGCCAGGCGGCCGCGCCGGAAAAGCGCGCGGCGATGCAGGAACTGGCGGACAAGGAGATGCGCGCGCACTGGAGCGTCAGAAACGGCGCGCTGTTCTTCGACGGCTTCAAAGGCGGATATTCGCTCGCGACAGCACGCGACTATGAAGACTTCGAGATGTGGGCCGACTGGCGCATAATGTCCGTGACCGGCGATTCCGGCGTGTACCTGCGCGGGTCGCCGCAGGTGCAGATATGGGACGCGCACAACCAGTGGCACATCGGTTCGGGCGGGCTCTACAACAACAAGAAAAATCCGTCCGCGGCGCTGTCGATAGCCGACAGGCTGGTGGGCGACTGGAACCGCTTCCACATCGTCATGAAGGGCGAGAGGGTGAGCGTATGGCTCAACGGGACGCTCGTGGTGGACGATGTTCCTCTCGAAAACTACTGGGACAGGCGCAGGCCGATCTTCCCGAAAGAGCAGATCGAGCTGCAGTGCCACGGCGACCCGATCGAATGGCGGAACATATTCATACGCGAGATCCCGACGCAGAAGATAGCGCCGGAGCGGATAGGAGTGTGCAGCTGGAGTTTCCGCAAACCGCTCAAGGAAGTCGCGGAAGAGATGGACAAGATGGGGGTGAAGGGCATCCATCTCGCTCTCGGGCCGTTCATACACGCGGACGGTAGGCATGGCGACGCGGAGTCGGCCGAGACGCTGGAATTCGTGAAGGCGAAGATAAAGAGCGGGGAATGGAAGCTCATGTCCACGATGATCGGCACGGTCGGCGAAGACTACACGACGCTCGAGACGATCAAGAAGACTGGCGGCATAGTCCCTGACGAGCATTGGGCCGAGAACCGGCGCATCGTGACGGAGGGTGCGCGGCTCACGAAGGAACTCGGCGCGAAGTACATGTCGCTGCACGCGGGGTTCCTCGACGAGAGCGATCCCGCGGCGTACGCAAAGTACGTGGAGCGCGTTTCGTGGATGCGCGACGAAGCGGGCAAGTACGGCGTCAAGATCATCCTCGAGTCGGGACAGGAGACGGCGGAAGATCTCGCGAAGTTCATGACGCAGGTTCCCGGCGTCGGCATCAACTTCGACCCGGCGAACATGATACTCTACGCGAAGGGCAGGCCGCTCGACGCGCTGAAGACGCTGTATCCGTGGATAGTCCAGATACACGTCAAGGACGCATTGGTCACCAAGACGCCCGGAACGTGGGGCGACGAGGTGCCCTGGGGCGACGGCGAAGTCGGCGGCAAGACGTTTCTGGCGCAACTGGAGGCTCTGGGCTACAAGGGCAACTACGTAATCGAGCGCGAAGGCGGCGAGACTCGCGCCGACGACATACGCAAGGCCAAGGAAAGGCTTGAACGGTAGGCGGCACCGTGGCGGTGCGCAAGGAAAGGAAAGCGACAATGGGCATATCTGCATCAAGAAGAGCGTTTCTCAAGACAGCCGGCGCGGCGGGGCTTTTCAACATTCTGCCTGCGAAAGTTCTGTGGGGCGCGACGGCGCCTTCGAACCAGCTGACGCGTGCGCTGATAGGATTCGGCGCAATCGCGCATTCAGCCAACCATCTGGCGTACAAAGGCTCGCGGCTGGTGGGGCTTTGCGATCCGTTCGAATGCCGGGTGCTGGAGGGCCTCAAGTGCGCCGAAGAGGCGGGCTGGGGCAAGGTGAAAAGATACGCGAACTTCGTCGAGCTGCTGGCGGATCCCGGCGTCGACATAGTGCATATCTGCACGCCGCCGCACTGGCACGGGGTGCAAAGCGTCATGGCGGCGGCCGCCGGGAAGGATATCTGGTGCGAAAAGCCGATGACGCGCACGGTAGGCGAGGGCAGGCGCGTGATGGAAGTCGTGCAGGCGAAGAAGCGGATGTTCCGCATCAACACGTGGTTTCGCTTCAAGGACAAATTCTACGGTTTCGGCACGCCGGTCAAACCGATAAGGCAAGTGGTCGAAAGCGGGTTGCTGGGGTCCGGGCCGATAAAGTGCACGTTCGGCGCGGGGCAGGGCTTCAGCTGGAAGTTCGGGTGGTCCGGGCGTGTCAACCCCGAGGTGCAGCCCGTACCCAAAGGCTTCGACTACGAGATGTGGCTTGGGCCGGCGCCGTGGAAGCCGTACAGCGACCACCGTGTGGGGACATCGTTCCGCGGGTACTGGGACTATGATTCGGGCGGTCTCGGCGACATGGCGCAGCACTATCTCGACCCGCTGCAGTATCTGCTCTGCAAAGACGAGACGAGTCCGGTCCAGATAGACTACAAAGGCCCGAAGCAGCATCCTGAAGCGGTAGGCAGATTCGACAGGATTACGCTTACATACGCCGACGGAACCACTGTAGCGCTCGACGGCGACGAGTCCCTAAAGGGCGAACCGCTTTTGAGAGGCTCCAACGGAATATGCGTGTACCCGAAGGCGAAAGGCGGCAAGACTCTGCGGCTCGTCGACGCGAACGGCAAGGAAATGGACGCCGAAGCTCTGCTCGCGGAAATGCCAGAACCCGCGCCGCAGGTGACGGATTTCATGGAGTCGGTAAGGGAACGCAAGAAGTTCGCGCTGAACGAATCGAACGGGTTCAGGTCTTCGACGATGTTCAATCTCGGCATTGTCGCGTGGCGGCTCGGGCGGGGCTTCAAGTTCGACCCGGATGCACTGCGGGCGGTGGACGATCCAGCCGCGGACCGCTTCCTGTTCCAGTCCATGCGCGAACCGTGGGCCAAGGAAATGACCATAGGGTGATTCCAAAACCGTTCATGCTGAAAGGAGAACGAAATGACTTGCAGAGTTTTGGCAGGGAAAACGAGCTGCGCGATGTTCGCGGCTTTCGCGCTCGTTGCGGGCGCCGCAATGGCGGACGGCGGCAAAGTGTCGCTGCATACGCTTATCGACGCGACAGGAGCCGCGCGTCCGGCGGAGCAGGCCGCGGTGCAGGCGGCGGCCGCGGTGCAGGCGGCGACAGTGCCGCAGGAGCAGGCGCCGGCCGCGGAGCAGGCGGCAGTGCCGCAGGCCGACGAGCAGAAACCGGTCGAGCCCGTCATACCTGAAATCGTCGACCCGAATCCGTACGCATCGTACAGCGCGGGGATGGCGAGCGACAAGGCGCATCCGATGGCGTACGAGTGGCAGAAGGCGAACGAAGACGACATAGAGGACGCGACGGACAATAGCGAGATCGAGGCGCTTTTCGAGAGCGACGAATCGATAGCGGCGCTGTTGGCGAAGGTAGGGCCGG
>CAMOXA010000125.1 GCA_946628745.1 uncultured Verrucomicrobiota bacterium
CCGTCATCCAACGTAGGCTGCTCCGGCTGGCTCTATATGGACGGCATGGTCAACGCGACGACGTTCGAAGTCCGCAAGGCCGTCAACTTCTCCGAGAGCACTGTCATTTCGTCGAACGCCACGTTCAAGACAGGCAACATCGATGTCAACCTGGCGTATGCTGACGAAACCACAAACAGAACCGAGAAAGCGGGCGGCGCGTGGGAGATCGGCTCCAACGCAGATGCCGGCAGCGGCAAGCTTTTCGTCGGGTGTGCATCGAAAGCGGCGCATGCGGAGTTTCGGCACAAAGGCGGGACTCTGTCGGCATCGGGCGGCATTTTCATTGGCGCGTTTGGAGACGGGAGCGTCGGCACGGGGTATGCCGTTTTTGAAACGAGCGGAGGATCGGTGACGAACCAAAGCGGGGCGATTTCGATAGGCGAATCGGGCAGGCCCGGCGACAGGTCCGTCATGCGCGTCGGCGGCGGAGTCGTGGGAGTCGACACTGACGCGTATGTCGGCAACGGATCCTCAGGGGTTCTCGTTGTCGACGGAGGCGAGTTCGACGCATCGCGCGGGAGTGTCGTGCTGCGCCGCGGCGAAGGAATCGAAGCGGGCGAGGACTGCGCGGTGATTTTAAGCAACGGCGTTTTGCGGACGCGTGCGGTCGTTTGCGGCGATGGACCTGCAAGCGCGGCGCTCGCGTTCAAAGGCGGCGTGCTGGCGGCGTCCGCGGCAGGTACGCTGATCGGGTCGGGCGTCGGCTTCACGGTCGAAGCAGGGGAGCGCGGCGGCGTGATAGACGCAGGCGGAAACACCGTTACAATAGCGGCGGATATCGTGGACGCGCCGGACGAGAGCGGCACGCTGACATTCGGCGGAGCGGGCGGGACGGTACAGGTCGCGGGGAATCTGCGCTACACAGGCGCGACGCGCATCGGCAGCCGGACGCATCTCATCGTCAAGGACGCCGCGGCAAAGGACAGCCTTCTCGCGAACGGGCTGGTCGCTGTCGCGGCGGATGGCGGCTTCGACGGCGCGACATGCAAAATACTTTCGATTGCGGACGGCACCGGATGCACCGAGTCGGACTGCGCGCGGATATCGCGTGGCGCGGGACTCTCCGGCGCGAGGCTCGCGATTGTGGACGGAGCGATCGCGCTGACCGCCGCAGGCGACAGACCGTCCGGATTCATCGTAGTGGTTTTTTGAGCAGGCGGTTTTCAGTACAGCTTCTTGCCGTATACGAGAAACTTGCCGAAATGGTAGACGTCGTCCTTGGCGCCGGGCTCGCGGCGGACGCGCACATATTTCGCCCGGGGCGATTCGCCGCGCAAGTCTATCCTGTACGTCTCGCGCACCTGTCCGTCGCGATGGACCGTGCGCCATTCGGTGCCGTCTTCCGAGACCTGCAACTCCAGCGGAGCCTGCCGGTGCCGGTTCTGCGCGCCGCAGCGGTTCTCGAGAACAACGCCGGCGACTTCCGTCGGGCCCTGCAGCATAACCATCGCCCACGGCGACTTCTCCTTGTCGGTGTGGAACGCATTGCCGCCGCACGGCGTGGAGTCGAGGCACCTGGCGTATGCGCCGGGAGAATCCCAGTTGCTCGTCGACGATATCTTCAAAAGTCCGTAGCAGGACAGAAGCTGTCCGCCGAAGTCAGTCTCGGGATAGCGCTTGCCGTTGATTTTGCAAGGATCGAGCCTGTTCTGGAGGTCCGCCAGCTCGCGAAAGGCCGTGAGATTCTCCGATTTTGACGCGCCCAATATAAGCGGATTGAAATCCAGCTTCGGCTTCTCGCCTTTCTTGGTCTGCGCCGCGAGAACTTCGCCGAGAGTCTTTATGTACAGCGACGTATTGTCCCCGTCCTTGCCGCCGAGCATCATGTCGCTGCCCCAGCCGAGCGTTTGCGAGAAATAGTTCTTAGTGTCGAATTGGGCCGTCAGCATCGCCTTCAAAACCGGGGCGACGAGATTCATGTTGCGGCCGAGCGGCTTCGTCCATTCCACGAGCATCGCCTTGAAATCGGCCTCCTCCTGGATCTTCTCGTCGCTCTGGCGCAGAAGCGGAGCGAAAACGGCGAGATCGTCGGCGAGAGCCTGCGGACCTTTTTCCTTCGCGAGGCGCGCGAAGTAGGGCGTCAGGAAATCCCACAGCGGCTGGCGGCCCGTCTTCATGCCGCGGGCGCAGCCTCTGACCCAGACGCGCATCGTGTCGAGCGAGGCGCCGGTGCGTCCGACCCAGTCGCCATAGGCTTTCCATGCGTTGTAGTTGAGGGGGGCGGTGCGACACGCCTGGCGGTAGTACTCTTCGACGTCCGCCGCCTTCGCCCCGCGCTCTTCGGCGAGCGCGGCAAGCGCGAGAAGACGCTCGGACGCCAGGCGCCGCTCTCTGACGCCGGCGAACGTTTTTTCGATGGCGAGCGAATATTGCCAGGGGTGTTTGTTCCAGAAGCACATGTGCATCTGGGAGTGTCCGGTGACGCTGTAGTTTACCTCCCATCTGCCGCCCGGCAGTCGCCGCGTGTAGGCGCAATGTCCGGGCTGGCCGACGGTGGTTGAGGGCAGGCCGTGGGCATTCGCCGTCGCGCTGCCGAACTTGGAAAGCTCGCCGCACACGCCGCCGACTATCTGGGAGTAGCGTCGCTTGGGCCATTCGCCGGCCGTCGCCCAAGGCTTGTAGTAGAGCGGACCCTGCACGGAGTCGCCGAAGCAGTTCTCGCCGCGGTAGGCGATCATCCAGCACGTTCCGCCGTATTCGCGCGCGGGCAGGTTAACGAACTTGTCGAGATGCCGCTGCTGGGCCGCCATGCTGTCCACGCTCGCCGAGCCGTGGCCTTGATGCACAGCGAACCGCCACAGCCACACCGGCTGGGTGTAGGCGCTTTTGTGGAGCCGGCCCGCGAGCGCGGTCGCCCGGTACGCGTCCAGCACGTCCGCGAGCCACGCCTCGTTCTTGTCGGAGTAGACAATCGCGAGCGCCGTCATGAACCGGCGGCCTTCGTTGTCTTCGATTTTTCCGTCCGCGGTCTTCGCCCATCTGCCGTTATCCTGGTAGATAAGCGATTCGAGCGCGAGTACGGCCTTCGCGCCGTCTCCGGGTCCGCTGCCGGTATGTGACCAGCCGTCGGAGCTGCTGGACTGGAATGTTCCGCTCCATGCGAAATCCTCCAGCCATTCCCTGTCGTTCATGAACGCCTTTACGAACGGACCGGAGCCGGGTCTGGCGACGAGTTCGTCCCATCCCTTCTGGCCGATGAGCCTGAGCGCGGCGTATTTCGCGATGGCGAGCTTCTGGGCGTCGTTCGGCTTTGTCTTGGGCTTTATCGTCGCTATCGCGTTTTTCGCGCGGTCGATCGGGAACGCTTCGCGTATTCCACCCGTGTTGCCCGAGGGGCGCGGCCGCACCGGGGCGTGATAGAGCCCCTTGGACTCGATCTTCTCGCCGGCCATCATCAGCCTGCCCATCGCGTACTGGCCCCAGAAAGTGTCGCGACCGAGTTCGAAGGCTTCCTTGAGCACTTTGCGTTCGGCAGGCTTGAGGGGCTTGTTGGTGCCGTCCGTCGTCAGGGCGTACTGCATGATCTTGACGCACTGCTTCTGGTTCGGGGTGAAGTGCGTGTCCGGGACGGCTTTCATCTTCTCGACAAACGCCGCGTCTTTGTTCTTAGTCACGCGCTCGACCATTTCGACGGTCTTGTACTCGTCCATCTCGAAGTGCCGCACCCAGCCGAATCTGTCGCCCGCGTCGAGTTTGGCGAGTTCGTTCCATTCCCTGGCCCACGAGACGCCGCCTTTTTTGAGCGCGCCGAAGTGGTTGCGACCCATCATGGAAGCGAGAATGTCGAAGCCCTCGCCGTACGAATCCGCCGCGGCGGCATCGCGCTGGGACGACGCCTTTTTGAAGAGAGCCTCCGCCTGGTCTTTTTTCGCCGTCAGCCTGGCGATGGCCTTCGCGAGCTTTTCGGGCGTCATGGTGCGCGGCACGTTTTCGATCTGGGCGAAAACCCTGAGCGACGGACCTGGCGCATAGCACGTTATCGCGGGGAAGCACCTGGTGCGGACCAGCACGTCCTTGATCTTTTCGTTTCGGGCCTTCACCTCGTCGGTCGGCACGTCCATGTCGTCGTATACCGCGAGGTCGTACTTCGCGCCCACGGCGCGCGCGAACGCCTGGCTCTCGAACGCTTTTCGCACATCCTCGCCGCTCACGCACCAGTCGCTGCCTGTCTGGAGCACGAGCAGCCCCTTGGACGCCGCTTCTGCGGCGAACGGAAACGCCAACGCGGCTGCTGCGAGCACTGCGGCTGTCAATCTGCAAATCATCTGGTTCTTCCTTTCCGCCCCTTGGCAATCGAATGTTTTCGAATAGGATACCATTTATCGCGCCGGTGTGCAAGCGGCAACAGCCTTTGGCGCTTGTCTTCGCGCTTGCCTTTCGCGGGGGTAATGTGGTATAATTTCAGCGTGTTCGGTTGAATGGGCGGGACTGCCGACATGAAATCGCAACGCCTGATCTTTGATATACCGCCCGGTTGTGAGCCGGGCGGACGGTCGCCACCTTCGGGTGAAGGGAGCGCGACAGCAAGCCCTCTGATGTCGGCAATCCGTTCATGTATGTGCTGATAAGAAGGAAAGCCGTCCAAAGAGGGAACGTACGCAACAGCGTATAGTAGCTTCACGAGAAAACCGCTAATTTTCAGTATGAAGGCGAAATACGACTGTGCGCGCGTGTGGACTAGTATCCACGCGGCGCACACTCATATTCGGTTTTCATACGGGCTCTTAGCGGTGCCTCTCGTGAGACGGGATTTCGAGAGTGCGCCGCTCTTCTTTTGCCGCCGGCACTCTCTCGCAACGAAGAAAGGAGGCGCGGCAA
>CAMOXA010000126.1 GCA_946628745.1 uncultured Verrucomicrobiota bacterium
CCCGCGTGTCGCTTCGGGGCTTGTCTTTCTTCCCCCTCAAAATCTGCCGCCAAGCGGCGGCTGCCGTTGCGCAGACCGCCCGATATGTGGTATAATATCTTCTCCCGCGATGCAGAAACGTTCTGCAGGGGAGTAATGAAAAAAGCGAAAGGAACTATCATGGCACAGACAGTGTGGACGGCCAACAAATTTCCGAAGGTGGGTATCAGACCGATAATCGACGGACGCAGGCGCGGCGTCAGAGAGTCGCTCGAAGTTCAGACGATGAACATGGCGAAGACGGCGGCAAAGTTGATTTCCGGCAGTCTGAGGTATCCCGACGGTTCTCCGGTGGAGTGCGTCATCGCCGACACGACAATCGGCGGCAGGTTTGAAGCCGCCCAATGTGCCGCAAAGTTCGAGGCGAACAATGTCGGCGTGTCGCTTTCCGTGACGCCGTGCTGGTGCTACGGCACCGAGACGATGGACGTAAACCCGACGATTCCGAAAGCAGTGTGGGGCTTCAACGGCACGGAGCGTCCCGGAGCGGTCTATCTCGCGTGCATGCTCGCGGGCTATGCCCAGCGCGGCATGCCTGCGTTCGGCATATACGGGCGCGAAGTTCAGGACGCGACGGACACGACCGTGCCGGACGACGTCAAAGAGAAGATTCTTCGTTTCGTCAAGGCCGGTCTCGCCGTCGCGATGATGAAAGGCAAGAGCTACCTTTCGGTCGGTTCGTCCGCGATGGGCATAGCAGGTTCGTTCGTCGATGTGGATTTCTTCCAGGACTATCTCGGCATGGCGCCCGAGAACATGGACATGTGCGAGATCGAGCGCCGCATAGCCGAGGGCATCTACGACAAGGATGAATACGAGAAGGCTCTCGCGTGGACGAAAAAGTTCTGCAAGGAAGGCAAGGACTACAACCCGAAGGCGATCCAGAAATCGCGCGAAGCGAAAGACCGCGACTGGGAGTATGTCGTCAAGATGGCGATGATAATGCGCGACATGATGGCCGGCAATCCGCGGCTGGCCGAGATGGGCTTCGGCGAGGAGGCCGTCGGCCGCAATGCGATCGCGGGCGGTTTCCAAGGCCAGCGCCAGTGGACCGACCACTGGCCGAACGGCGATTTCATGGAGGCGTTCTGCAACTCTTCGTTCGACTGGAACGGGCCCAAGATGCCGCAGGTGGTGGCCACCGAGAACGATTCGCTGAACGGCGTGTGCATGCTATTGATGCATCTTCTGACGAACAAGGCCCAGATGTTCGCCGACGTGCGCACGTACTGGTCGAACGACGCGGTCAAGCGTGCGACCGGCAAGGGCCTCAAGGGAATCGCGAAGGACGGGATAATACACCTTCTCAACTCGGGCAGCTGCTGCCTTGACGCGGCAGGCGCGATGAAAGAAGGCGGCAAGCCCGTCTTCAAGAACTGGTGGGACGTGACCGGCAAGGATATCGAGGCGACAATGAAAGCCACCAGGTGGGTTCCGGCCGGAGTGGAATACTTCCGCGGCGGCGGCTTCTCCAGCTCGTTCCTCACGCCGGCGAAGATGCCGCTTACGATGGTGCGCATAAGCTGCGTCAAGGGACAGGGACCCGTTCTGCAGATCGCGGAAGGCTGGTCTGTGACGCTGGACCCGGACCAGCAGGAGAAACTCATGCTTCGCACGAACCCGGAATGGCCGTGCACATGGTTCGTGCCGAGACTGACCGGCAAGGGCGCGTTCAAAGACGTGTACTCCGTCATGAACGCCTGGGCGGCCAACCACGGCGCGATATCGTACGGGCACATCGGCGCGGACATCATCACTCTCGCGTCGATGCTGCGCATACCGGTCGCGATGCACAACGTCCCGGAAGAGGATGTATACCAGCCGCACTGCTGGGGACTGTTCGGATCTTCCGGCGACCCGACAGGCGCGGACTACAGGGCGTGCCGCAATTTCGGGCCTCTCTACGCGACGAATCGCTAGTGGCGGCAGGAAGCGGGATTTGGTATAATACACGCCATGTCTGAAACAGTCGCAGTCTATCCCGGGACGTTCGATCCCATGACGAAAGGCCATTTCGACCTCATTCAGAGGGCGTCGAAGCTTTACGACAGGCTTGTTGTGGCGGTTGCCGCGACAAGCACGAAGGACCGCGCGATGTTTTCGTGCGACGAGCGCCTCGGGATGATTCGCGAGGACGCCGTGCGGGCCGGGCTCGCCAACGTCGAAGTCAAGAAGCTGGACACGCTCCTGGTCGACTTCTGCCGGCGCGAAGGCGCGAAGGTCGTGATACGCGGCGTGAGGGTGTACAGCGATTTCGAGTACGAGTTCCAGATGGCGTTGACGAACAGGCGTCTCGCGCCGGAGATCGAGACGCTGTTCATGATGCCGTCCGAACAGCTCGCCTATGTGACCGCGTCCACGGTCCGCGAGATCGCCAGCTACGGCGGCGACACCACTCCGTTCGTCACCGCGGCGGTCCAGAGACATTTGAATGAAAAGGAGAAAAAGGACAAATGATCAAGATAACAGACGATATCAAATATGTCGGCGTTGACGACCACGACATCGATCTTTTCGAAGGGCAGTATGTCGTGCCGCGCGGCATGGCGTACAATTCCTATCTCGTAAAGGACGCCAAGACGCTCGTCTTCGACACTGTCGACCAGCGTTTCGGCGAACAGTGGCTCTCGAACATCAAGGCCGAAACCGGCGGCGCCGCGGTCGACTACCTCGTCGTCCAGCACATGGAGCCGGACCATTCGGCCAACATCGCGCTTTTCGCCGAGAGGTATCCGAAAGCCGTAATCGTTGCGAGCGCGCAGGCTTTCACGATGATGAAAAACTTTTTCGGCACCGACTACGCCGAACGCCGCATCGTGGTGAAGGAAGGCGACACGCTTTCGACCGGCAGGCATGTGTTCGCGTTCGTCGCCGCGCCAATGGTCCACTGGCCCGAGGTCATCGTCACGTTCGACACGACCGACAAGGTGCTCTTCTCGGCCGACGGCTTCGGCAAATTCGGCGCCAACGACGTCGAGGATCCTGAAGGGTGGGACTGCGAGGCGCGCCGCTATTACATTGGCATCGTCGGCAAGTACGGTCCGCAGACGCAGGCCCTGCTGAAGAAGGCTGCCGCTCTGGACATAAAGACCGTCTGCCCGCTGCACGGCCCCGTGCTGGCGACTGCGGATGAAATCGCCCACGCCATCAAGCAGTACGACACATGGTCGAGCTACTCGGTGGAATCCCCCGGCGTGTGCATAGCCTATACGTCGGTGTACGGCCACACAAAGGCGGCGGTGATGAAGCTCAAGGAACTTCTGCTCGCCAAGGGCTGCCCGAAAGTCGCCGTGAGCGACCTCGCCCGCGACGACCAGCCGGAAGCCGTCGAGGATGCTTTCCGCTACGGCAAGCTCGTACTCGCGACGACCACGTACAACACGGACATCTTCCCGTGGATGCGCCACTTCATCGACCACCTCGTGGAGCGCAACTACCAGAACCGCAAGATAGGCCTTGTCGAGAACGGCTCGTGGGCACCCAACGCGGCGAAGGTGATGCGCGGCATGTTCGAAAAGTCGAAGAACATCACGTTTTGCGACACGGTGGTCACGATCAAGAGCGCGCTCAATGCCGACAGCGAGGCGAAACTCGCTCAATTGGCGGACGAAATACTCAAGGACTGACGCGCCAGAAAAGAGCCGGGATTTGAGGGAACGGATAGCCAGACACGTTGCGGAGCTGCCCAAAAGCGGCATCCGCAAGTTTTTCGACATAGTCGCACAGTCGAAGGACGTTGTCTCGCTCGGTGTCGGCGAGCCGGACTTCGACACGCCCTGGCACATATCCCGCGCCGCGGTCACGTGCCTCGAAAACGGCGGCACGCACTACACCTCGAATCTCGGCACCCCGCAGCTCCGCCAGGCGATCGCCCGCTATCTGGCGCGGCGCTTCGCGGCGGAATTCGCGTGGGACCGCGAGATACTCGCGACGGTCGGCGTCTCGGAGGCGATCGACCTGGCGATCAGGGCTCTCTGCTCGCCGGGTGACGAAGTCTTGTACCACGAGCCGTGCTTCGTGAGCTATGCGGCGTCGATGCGCCTGGCGCACGCCGTGCCAGTCGCTGTCGAGACGAGAGTGGAGGACGCCTTTCGTCTGACTATCGAAGCACTGGAGCGAAAAGTCTCGCCGCGAACGAAGGCTTTGCTGGTGAACTTTCCATGCAACCCGACGGGCGCGACGCTCGGCGCGGACGGAATCGAGGCGATACTCGATTTCTGCGAGCGCCACGACATCATTCTGCTGGCGGACGAGGTGTACTCCGAGCTGAACTACGACATAGACGACGATGCCAAGCCGGGCGTCCTGCCGTCGTTCGCGGGCTATCCGCGCTTTCGCGACCGCGTGGTTCTGCTGAACGGCTTCTCCAAGAGCTGGGCGATGACAGGCTATCGCCTCGGGTACGCCTGCGGGCCGGCGGACATCATCGACGCGATGATGAAGATACACCAGTACGGCATAATGTCCGCGCCTACGCTCGCCCAGGCGGCCGGCGTGGAAGCGATGGATTTCGGCGACAAGGACGTCGCGAGGATGCGCAGGGAATACAAGAAGCGCCGCGACTTCATGGTCCCGGCTCTGAACGGCATGGGCCTGCCGACGCTAGAGCCGAAGGGCGCGTTCTATCTCTTCCCGGACGTCCGCGGCACCGGCATGTCGAGCGAGGACTTCGCTATGCGCCTCTTGAAGGAGTTCGGCGTCGCCTGCGTCCCGGGCGAAGCGTTCGGACCTTGCGGCGCGGGGTTCGTGCGAATGAGCTACGCGACATCCATGGATAAATTGCGCACGGCCGCAG